>CAYZPP010000001.1:0-44615 GCA_964480315.1 uncultured Alphaproteobacteria bacterium
ATAAGAACAAAATGATTGATTGCTATATCACAAAAACAAATAACAAAACACATAAAGTGATAAGAGATAATTTGGATAAATCGGCCATGTATTCCGGAATTATTAAATCACAGGGCGTACGTTACTGCCCCTCAATTGAAGATAAGGTTGTAAAATTTGGCGATCGTAGTGGACATAATATTTTTCTAGAACCGGAGGGATATGATTCAGAGTTAGTTTATCCTAATGGAATTTCAAATTCATTAGATAAAAATACACAAAGAATGTTTCTAAAAACCATACCTGGCTTAGAAAAAAGTGAAATCGCACAATATGGATATGCTGTAGAATATGACGCCGTAGATCCAAGGAGTCTAAAAAAAAATTTTGAAAGTAAGAAAATAGAAAACTTTTTTTTGGCTGGACAAATTAACGGTACAACTGGATATGAAGAAGCTGCAGGCCAGGGTATGTATGCCGGAATGCACGCATCCTTAAAGATTAAAAAAACAAAATTAGAAAACGAGATTTTTAATAGAACTAATAGTTATATAGGCGTAATGGTCGATGATTTAACAAAACTTGGAATAACGGAACCCTATAGAATGTTTACTTCTAGATCTGAACATCGACTTAAACAAAGAACAGATAACGCATATGAAAGAATTTTTCCTGACACTAAAAGATTTAAATTATTAACTACAAAAGATCAAAAAACCGTTAATGAAATAATTGCATCAGAAAAAAAAATTTTAAAAAAAATTAATCAAAAAAAAATTTCACCTAATCAATTATCAAAATTTGATATTAAAACAAAATTAGATGGTAAAATGAGAACAGGATTTCAGGTTTTGAAACTACTCAAAGACGATACAAATATATTTGAAAAAATCTTTGGGATAAAAATTGAAAAAAAACTATTAACTAAAATAATTTTTGATTCCAGGTATGAAGTTTTTTATAGTCGTGAGGAAAAAGCAAAGGACCTTATATTAAAAAATCAAGCCTTTAAACTTAAAGGATTATCTTTTAAAAACATACCCTCTCTATCTAAAGAGATAATAGAAAAATTAGAAAAGTATAAGCCAGAAAACTTAGACGATGCAAGTAAAATATCCGGTATGACGCCAAGCGCACTACTGCAATTATTAAGCTATAAAAAAAATAAAATAAAAAATGTTATACAATAGAAACTTAGAGGAATTTATTATTAATATTTCACCTTCAAATGAAAGTAAGGTCATCTTAGAAAAAATTATGACTTATAAAGAAATGCTTATTGATGAAAATAAACGAATTAACTTGATAAGCAAAACTACCTTAGATGATATAAACAACAGACATTTTTTAGATTCAGTCCAATTAATGCCCATTATTAACAGTAAAAATCAATCATTGCTTGACGTAGGTTCGGGGGCAGGATTACCAGGTATTATGTTAGCTATAGCGGGTTGTAAGAATGTAAATCTTGTTGAAAAACAGGGCAAAAAATGTGAATTTTTAAAAAAGGTAAATGATAAACTAGAGCTAAATATGAACATATTAAATTCAAGAGTGGAAGAAATAAAAGGTAAAAATTTCAATTTTATAGTGGCAAGGGCTTTTGCAAAAATAGACAAAATTCTATTTCTAACAAAAAATATTTCACATAAAAATACAAAATATATTTTTTTAAAAGGAAAAACTTTTTTAGAAGAAATTAAGCTAATTAATATCACTAAATTTAATATTAAGTATTTTGACAGCATTACCTCATCTGAATCTAAAATCATAGAATTGAGTTATAAATGATACTTACAATCGCAAATCAAAAAGGAGGAGTTGGAAAAACAACAACAGTTGTTAATCTAGGAACAGCATTAGCATCAATAGATAAAAAAGTACTAATTGTAGATGTAGATCCACAATATAACTCATCTCTTTCTTTTAATAGCTATAATCACGACTTATCAATTTATAAAGCACTGAGTGGTAAAAAAAAATTAAAAGATCTAATTCAAGCAACACAAATACCAAATTTAAAAATTATATCAGCCTGTGAAGATTTGGCTGCAGCTGAATATGAGTTAGCAAATGATGAAAATAGAAATTTTATTATTAAGGAGCAGCTTGATAGAATAAAAGATGATTATGACTACATTTTTATAGATACGCCACCAACATTAGGACTGTTGACGATTAGCGCATTAACGGCAAGCGACGAAGTTCTCATACCTGTTCAATGTGAATTTTTTGCTTTAGAAGGATTGTCAAAATTAGTCAAGACAATTGATATGATAAAAGAAAATTTAAATCCAAACCTTAAAATTAATGGAATTGTATTAACTATGTATGATAAACGTAATTCACTTTCTTCTTTAATAGAGGATGAGGCAAGAAAATATTTTAACTCTACTGTTTATAAATTTAATATTCCGCGAAATGTAAAGCTTTCTGAAGCGCCTAGTCACGGCTTACCAGCAATAATTTATGATTTAAAATGTTCAGGATCGCAGGCATATATTGGCCTCGCAAGAGAATTTATAGAAAGGAATAAGACATGAAAAATAAAAAATTAGGAATGGGGCTTTCATCACTACTTGGAGTCAAGAATCAAAGAATAACAGCAAACGTAGATCAAGAAAATAAGACTAATGAAAAAAATCTTTTTTTTATCCCAATTGAAAAGATTGTTAGAGATCCAGAGCAACCAAGAAAAATTTTTAATGAAGAGAAAATAAAAGAACTTGCGATTTCCATAAAAAAACATGGTTTAATTCAGCCAATAATATTAAGGAAGCAATCTGAAGAGGAATATAGAATTGTAGCAGGTGAGAGAAGGTGGAGGGCTTCACAGATAGCTGGATCAAGCATAATGCCATCTATTATATTGCCAGCAGACTTAGATAAGAACGAAGTTTCTCTTATAGAAAACATACAAAGAGAAGATTTGAAAATTATAGAAGAAGCAAACGCTTATAGTAATCTCATAGAAAAAAATAAATACAGTCATGAACAACTTGCAAACATTGTTGGTAAAAGCAGATCTCATATAACTAACATATTGAGAATCTTAACTTTAGACAAATTTTTTCTAGATTTATTAGAAAAAGAAATAATTACGTTAGGGCATGCTAAAATGCTCATTGGTAAAAATCAATACTCAATAGATGCAAATGCCATAGAAAAAATGATAAAAAAAAAACTGTCTGTTAGAGATTTAGAAAAATTACTACTTAAAAAAAGAAAGCCAAATATTGTAGATATAAATATCACAACAGAAGAAAAAAATTTAAGCAGTGTAATTGGATTTAAATCTCAAATTAAATACAATTCAAAAGGACAAGGATATATTAAAATATTTTATGATAATTTAGAGCAATATGAATTTATAGTTAAAAAGATTAAAAATTAATAATTAAATTTTTTAACCACAACTTCATCTTTAATAATTTTATAAATAAGAGGAAGGCTCTTTAGAGTGAAGTTATTTTTTAACTTATAAAGAGATTGCCTTACCGACAGAACAGAATCTTTATAGTCAACTTTATTTTCATTAATAATATTTTGGTTTAATTCATATTTACTAAACTCGCAAAAAAATAAATGGGGATTATTATAACAATAATACAAAAAATCTTTCTTAGAAGAATTAGATATATTTTCTGATTTGAAAATAGTATCTAAATAAATAGAAATATCTTTTTTGTAATCATATGCATTTATAGACAAGAAGTTTTTTGCTTCTTTCTTAAAAAGACCATATGAAACTAAGAGTAATACTTTCTTTTTTTTTACTATCTCTAACAATTCATTTTTTGGAAATGTGGTTGTAGACGTTTCATAAAAGTACAGTTCTTTATTATTGAATAAAGATGCATTTTTATTAGTTAGCAGGCTAGAGGCCTTCGATACAAATATTAAGTCATAATATAAACGTTTAGATAGTTTTTCTATAAGCATTTTATAAAAAATTGATACTTCTTCGCTGACATTTGAAACAAATAAAAGGCCATTATCGTTATCTAGTAAAAATTTATTTATAATATTTATATTATTCAAGATCCTTTGTCCTATTAGGTTTTTTAAGTTGCATCCCTGTTGACACCTTATTACATTTATCTTTATCACATTTAAGTTTTTTTTTCTTAACTAGGCAATCCCTAGGACCTAAGGTCAAAAGATCATCAATGATTAGCTCTGATATATTATTAATGTTAATTAAGGCAATGTCATTATTTGCAGTATTAGTGCTTAGACTTGCTTCACTGTTTACGGTTGTGTAAGTTTGGCCCTTCTTATATTTTGTCTCCATAATATTACACTTCCTATTGTTATCATATAGAGAGACAGTAACATCTGTAACTAAGGACACTCTAGTTGATATCTTATTTATTGAAGTGGAAAGATATCGATTATCGTTTGATGTCCCTATGCTTAATCTGTAGGAGGATTCTTCGCTCAATATGTTATTTACTAGTAATTTTTGAGTAAGTATATTTCTTAATATAAAGGAGTTTTCGCCTCCCCCAATATAATCTACCCCATATGTGTAATAAAAATTTTTTCTTTTCGTGCTATCTGAAGTAGTACAGGCGAACATTAATAAGAATAAACTAGATAATAATATTGATAATTTTATTTTGTACATGAATTGTTTTCTTTATTTTAATACCTCTTATTTTATCATTTATTTTATTTATTTTGAGAACTAATTTAAGTAGTTCTTCTTCCTTATATCCTACATCTGTCTCAATAGTTGTAATAAATCTGCCATTTATTTGAATGGGCAGCTTTATTTTACTTTCTTGAATTTCTTTTTCTTTGACAAAAGGCCACTTTAAAATACTTAGGTCTTTTTTATACTCATTTACCAAAATCTTTTCTATAAGGCTAGGAATTATTGGAAACAAACAAGACAAAATATTTATACCCTTTTCTGACGCTCCTACATAAATTTTTTTCTTATCTAAGTAGTTTAATAAAGTATAAATTTCAGCAACACATTTGTTAAACGTAAAAGACAGTATATTTTTGTTCATATTATAAATAAATATTTTTATCTTTTTTTCTGCATCTTCATCAACATTATTTTCTTTATTCTCAAAATATTTAGATATTCTGGTAATTAAGTTTTTAGATCCTTGTATTCCTTGTTCTGTCCATTCTAAATTTCTTTCAGGAGGAGAGTCTGAAATCATAAAAATTCTTGTAGCGTCTAAACCATAATTTTCCAATATCTCTTTTGGCTCAATAGTGTTTCTTTTTGATTTACTCATTTTTTCAATTGGGCCTTCGACAACTTTTTCACTATTAAAAATATCGACAAGAGTATTATCTTTAATAATAACCTCACTAGGTTGTAACCAGTTCCCATTAGCTCCCTTATAGGTCTTATGAGTAATCATTCCTTGGGTAAAAAGCTCTAAGAAAGGTTCATCGATTTTAAGTCCATAAATATCTCTTAATGCTTTTGTAAAAAATCTCGAATAAAGCAGGTGAAGTATTGCGTGTTCAATACCCCCTATATATTTATCTACCGGCGCATAGTCACTAATTTTTTTAACATTGAAGGGCTCGTCTTTGTTTTGATTATCCAAAAATCTTAAAAAATACCAAGATGAATCAACAAAAGTATCTAATGTATCTGTTTCTCTAAACGCTTTTTTACCTGTCTTTTTACAAATAATTTCAACCCAACTCTTTTTGTTATTTAAAGGGTTCCCTTGACTAGTTATTTCAATATCCTCTGGCAGTATTACAGGTAATTCATCTGCATCCAATACTCTGTATGAACCATCTTCATAGTAAATTACTGGGATAGGACATCCCCAGTATCTTTGTCTTGATACGCCCCAATCCCTTAATTTAAAATTAATACTTTTTTTACCTACTTTATTAATACTTAAATAATCAATAACCTTATTTGTTGCTTCTTCTTTTCTAAGTCCATTTAGAAAAGAAGAATTAGTCATTTTTCCTTCGCCTGTATAGGGCATTTCTTTA
Organism: uncultured Alphaproteobacteria bacterium; assembly: GCA_964480315.1. Taxonomy (GTDB): domain Bacteria; phylum Pseudomonadota; class Alphaproteobacteria; order HIMB59; family HIMB59; genus HIMB59. Next base: position 5,965 of record CAYZPP010000001.1, read on the forward strand.
TCTTCACAATCTACAACTTTAATAATTGGTAGGTTGTATTTCTTAGCAAAATCAAAGTCTCTTTCATCATGAGCAGGACAGCCAAATACAGCTCCTTGGCCATAATTATCTAAAACAAAATTAGCTATGTAAATTGGCACTAAAGATCCATTAATAGGATTAATACAATATTTATTAAGAAAAATTCCAATTTTTTCTTTATCGCCGGCTGAATTGAATTTTTTTTGTATAACTGCAATTTCACTTTCGTTAATGACGCTTCGTGTAAAATCGTGATTAACAGAAAGGGCAATAAATGTTGCTCCAAATATTGTATCAGGCCTTGTGGTAAAAATTTCTATAATAGACTTTGTATCGTCTTCAACTGAGAATTTAATTTCTGCGCCAAAAGATTTACCAATCCAATTTCTTTGCATGGTTTTAACTTTTTCTGGCCAGCCAGAAAGACTATCAATTCCTGTTAGAAGCTCATCTGCATAACTCGTTATTTTAAAAAACCATTGTGACAACTTTTTCTTTTCGACGTCAGCACCTGTTCTCCATCCCTTTCCATCGATGACCTGTTCATTTGCTAAAACAGTTTGATCGACAGGATCCCAATTCACCAGGGCATCTTTTTTATAAGCTATTCCTTTTTTATAAAAATCTATAAAAATTTTTTGTTGGTGTTTATAATAGGATAAGTCACATGTTGCAAGCTCAAGATCCCAATTAATATCTAAATTAAGAGACTGAAGTTCTCTTTTCATATTTTCAATATTTTTATATGTCCATTTTTTTGGATGTGTTTTATTTTGTATTGCCGCATTTTCTGCAGGTAGACCAAAGGAATCCCATCCCATTGGATGAACAACTTCATGACCAACTAGTTTTAAATAGCGAGCATAAATATCTCCAATTGTGTAGTTTCTGACATGACCCATGTGTATGTTTCCTGATGGATACGGAAACATTTCCAAAATATATTTTTTTGTCATTTAGAAAACTTTTAATTATCCAGAAAAAGCCAAATAGTCTTTTCTAGCAAAATTAAGGATGGCATTTTCGATTTCACGATTTTCTTTTGAAAAGTCTCTATCATCTAGTACCCAGTCAGAGTCAGATCTCTTTTGGCACATCATATGAGCACTTACTCCATTTGAAACAAATTCTTTAGATTTAATAATTATTTTAACCGCACATCTATTATTAGGTGTTGCTGGATTTACCAGCCAGTCTGTTTCAATTATACCCCCAAAAGCATCGGCAATCTTTAAAGGAAAATCTTCAAGTGTTTTAATAGTTCCACTCCAAAGCCACCTGTTTACAGTATAATTATTTGAAGAGTTATTTTTTGAATTGTCTTCATTGTCAAACATACTCATTAGAGTTCCATCTCCAGTTCCCACTTTACCTCTAATTCTAGCCTCACATCTTCTTTTTGCCTTATCTCCAAATTCATATCTACAAGGGTCATTTTTAAGCGTTCTCTCCTGGGCCTCTTGGTAGCCTTCGCCTACACCGCCAATGCCACAACCGCCAAGATATAGAGATAAGAGAAATAAAAAGATTAGTTTATTCATGATTTTGAAACATTGTAGTCAAATAAAATATTTCGTCAAATGCCTAAAATGCCTTTCTGGCAAAAAAAAACCGGGGTAAAAAATTACCCCGGTTTTTCAAAATTAATATTCTAAATTGATTAGAATGATACGCTTGTACCAATAACAGTTGCGTTACCGTTAGTATCAACACCTGTATCATCATCTGAACGAGTAGCATATTCTGCAAATACAGAAACACCACCGCCTAGTGATCTTGAGATGTTAACTGAAGTAACGACTGCTTTAGCAACTACGTTAGCTTCTGTTGTTGAGTCAGCAGCTGCGTAACCAACTTTTACAGTTGTGTCAGCATCCATTGTGTAAGTAGCTGTTGCAAACATACCGTCTTTATCAACGTCTGATAATTGACCAGCATAACCACCAGCAGTTACTGATAAAGCATCACTTACAGCGTAAGTTGCTTCAGCACCAAAACCAGTGTCATTTTCTGTGTTAGCAGCAGTTTGTGTGTTTGTAGCATAACCTAATTCAACAGCAGCACCCGCAACAGTAGTTGAGATACCTACACCCATACCACCTTGTGCACCAGTAGTAGTTGCACTTGTTAGCATTGATGAAGCAGCTTCAGCTACTTGTGGAACAAATGATAAATCAAGAGTAACAGTATCAGTTAAAGAAGTATTGATGTGAATACCTTGACCGTCACCGATACCATCGTTAGCAGCGTCTCCAGCGTCAGCTGTGTTAGCTGAGAAGAATAGACCAGCGTATGTTGATGCAAAAGTTGAAACATCTCCACCGTCACCAGCACCTGAACCAGCATTATCAATATCACCAAGCTGAATAGTCATACCATCCATAGCTAGAGTAAGTTTCTTCATTCCGCCAGCTGCAGCAGCACCACCACCAGTAGTAATATTATCTGTATCACGAGTGATTGAAGCACCACCAGAAATAGTAACACCGTTTGAAGTTTCAGTTGACATTGCCCATGCAATAGAACCACCAGAGATTACAGTTGAATCTTCAGCGCCCGAAACACTAATAGCAGTAGAACCGCCACCAGTTGCGTAGTAGAAAGTACCAGAACCAGAAGCAGAAATTTCTGCTTTTGCAGTTCCGATAGCAGCAGCAGTAATTGATGCCACAAGAGTAAGTAGTTTTTTCATTGTTAAGTCCTTTCTTGAACTTGTTGTTTATATAAACATTAACCACTGAAATTTAATGGAAAGATCAAAAAAGTAGAGTAAAAATGTACAATTTTTAGAATAATTTAAATTTGTTGCATTTATGCAACACTCTCATAGCAAATAACTTAAATTTAGTTTTTAAAGACTTTTAAAATAATTTATCCAAAATTCTTGTTGATTTTTATAGCTTTTTTCAAAAGCTCCAAGTAATCCTTCGTATTTCTTAGACCTACTTACCGATGTTTTATATACGTCTTGCTGAACTTGTGTCTTACTTGCTGTTCGAGAGTAAAAGTTTTTTCTTTTTTCACTGCTATAATCTTCATTTAATCCAATTTCATTAAAAAGATCTTGGCCAATTTTCTCTGATAAAGAAACTAAATCTTCGTATTTGATAACTTTAAAATCTTTTTTTGTAAATTGATAACTCCACCAATTAATCAAGGCGCCAACATTTGATGACTCCAGACCCAAATTAAAAAGATTAGAACTATAGGGTATATTTTCTAAGTACAATTGAGTAAAAACGGACCAAGCATTATCGTTAGGATCTCTGTCTAAACAAATTATTTTAGCGGAAGGAAGACAGCTTTTAATTAAACCAACATTATAAATATTGGAAGGCATCTTATCGACTATAAATTTGAATTTATTTTCAGGATTAAAAGCATTTATCATTCTTAAATATTCTTTACCTATCTTATCTAGATCTTCAAAAGAAGGAGGGTTATTGTTATCAATAATCTTTTGACCAAGATTATTTAAATAGTCCTGTTCGCCTGCTGTTTGAATAATATCAGAGCTACAAAGAATAGATTCAAGAAGAGTTGTCCCTGTTCTCGGCATTCCCACTATAAATATAAGGCCCTCGCCTCTTTTTAAATAGTCTGGCCCAAAATGTTGGTATGTTTTATTTATAAAATCTTTAGTAAATATCTTTATAATATTTTTAACTTCATTTTGTCTTGCATAAGGTTTGAATCTTAAGACATCAGCCTTTAGTTGATTTCCATTTAAATAAAATCCAAACGCCCTTAAATAATCTTTTTTATATTCATAATATTTGCCGAGTCCAAAATAGGTAGTAGATAATTGATAAAAATCTAATTCTTTTTTCAAACATATTTGTTCAGCATTAATAAGGTCTTCATCCCTAATTGCTGAAGGAAGATTATTGGCGGTATCATAAAAAAATTTTGGTGAAAATATATTCTTTTGAAATAATTGAATTGTTTTAATAGCTTCTTCAATTTTGTTTAAAGCGAAAAGAACTTCTATCCAAAGGCTCTGCGCTCTCATGACAATTTCTGGATCTATCTCATCATTAAAATTTTTAAAACATATTTCAAGGAGCCTTTTTGCTTCATTAAAATTTCTTAGAGCAAAGGCAATATGTATCTTATTTACTAAAACAGGATAACTGCCAGGTAGAATTTCATCAGCCATTTCAATATATTTGTTGGCATTATCAATATCAACAATGCATCGATAAGCGTAACCTAGGTTATTAATGATATCAAAATCTTTTTTTCGGGACGGTAGGCATTTTAAATATGCTTCTATAGCGCCATAATATTTTTTTTGGCTTAAAAGACAAAGTCCAAGAAGCTTATATAAATCAAGTGAATTTGGGTCAATCTTTAGCTCTAACCAACAGAGTCCTTCCGCATGGTTGAATTCCAACGCTTTAATAGAGTCGACTATAACTTGAATATTCTTTGACATAGGTTATTAAGTATATGTATTAAAGGTCCATTTAAAAATGAGTTTTTTTACTAAAATTAAATCAATATATAACATTAAATCACTGAATGAATGTATAGAAAACAATAACTATAAAGATTTTCCAAGATTATTTGATGCTCTCAAAGAAAAAGACCCCGTTACGTATAGTAAATTTTTAAAATTTAATACACACAATTTCATTGAAAATGAAGAATTAAATACATTGTTTAAAAAAAGTTTTATTTGGGTTAATTCATTTAATTTAAACGATGTTCTATTATTGAACAATTTTATTATAAAATTTCTTGCTGCTTCTAAAATAGAAACAAATGTAAATAACTTTTATGAAAAGACATTATCATGCCTAACACACGAAGATGTAAAGGACTACCCAGTATTTAATGATCTCTTTCTTAAATCACATTATTACTTTCATAAGTTAATTGAAAACAGCAGTAAAACAGATTTAAATATTTTAAATACGCGATCTGCTTTTTTTGAATATCAAAAAAAAATCTTTTTTACCCATCATAAACTTACAAGGTGTTTTTTTTATATTGTAAAACACCCGTATGACATCTTTTTAGATTTGAAAAAACAAGGTAAGTCTTCTCAGGAGTCACTAAGTATTTTATGTAATCTAGATCAAAGGCCTAATATAGTAAAAATCAATTTTAATAACGAAGAAAGATCCTGTGAAGAAAATACCAGATCTTGGTCTACCAATGTGTCAAGTTGGACAAATGCAAATGTTGTGAGCACACTAAGAGGTCTTGTAATTAAATACGACGATCTAATTAATAAAAAAGAGGAAGTCTTACTTGACGTGGCCGCTCATCTAAAAGAATCTGGTATTGATGTTAATTTCACTTCCAATGAAATAGTTGATTTAGCAAAATCATTTAATTTTTTAGTGGATACAAAAAACAATCATGCCACAATTTCTAATCAAGATAAAAAAATCATTGATCGAGATTGTGGAGAAATGCTAGATAAATATTTAAATGAACTTTAATGAAAATCTTTATTCAACTTTAAAAAATACCGTTATGGTCGATTACTCTGATTGTAGAGTCATGGTAGTATCAAAAAATAGACCGGTTGATTTAATAAGATCAGCAATTAATTCTGGACAAAGACTTTTTGGTGAAAACAAAGTCCAAGAAGCCTCTAGTAAATTTTTAGAGTTGAGAAAAGAATATGATGATATAGATCTTCACTTGATTGGCCCTCTACAGACTAATAAAACAAAACTTGCCCTAGACACATTTGATACTATCCAATCTATTGACAGAGAAAAACTTATAAATGAAATTATTAAAAAAAGAACCGATTTAGATAGAACAAAGGATTTTTTTATTCAGGTGAATATAGGTAAAGAGACACAAAAATCAGGAATTAATCCAGAAGATCTTGAAAATTTTTATAGATATTGCATAAGTAATAAAATTAATATCAAAGGATTAATGTGCATTCCTCCAAACAATCTATCGCCAGAGACATTTTTTAGATCAATGATAAATTTAAAAAATAAAATTAATAAAGAATTGCTATTAAGCATGGGTATGAGTGGAGATTATATGGACGCACTTAAAATAGGATCTAATTTAATAAGAATAGGGTCAGCTTTCTTCCCCAATGAATAGAAAATATCTTTTTTTTATAATATTTTCAGTATTTTTATTAAAATCTAGCACAGCTCACTCCCTTGAGTTTAAATGTAGTTTTGAAGAAGTTCATTCTAATGGCACAATTAATCAGGGTGTAGTTTTGTTTAAAAATAAAAAACTAAGATATGAATATGACTCTCCAAATCTTTTCATTATCTTTATAAATGATAACAAACAATTTTTTTTTGATAAAAAAAATAAACTACTCAAACCAATTAAACAAAATTTAGAATTAATTAATAGTATTATGGGTTTAGCAAAACTATATCCGAATATACCCCTTCAAATTAATAAAAAAGGAATAGATATCAAAGTAGAGCTCAGTGAAATAAATAGTTTTATTAAGCGAATTTCTATAGACAGCAAAAGAGCAAAGTTGAGTTTATATTTAAAAAATTGTGATTTAGAAAAACCAATTAACAATATATTTTTTAATGAGGATCCTATTTTTTATTTAAACTAATGTTTATTTCGATAGAATGTGATGAAAAAGATTTAAATAGTTTTATAATTAATACACTTAAACAATTAACAGATACAATTATAATTGAAAAAAAAAATAATAGAGTATTAAGTCTGGTTTTAAAATCATCGTCAGTAGAAATTAAAATTAATGAAACCTTACAGGGTGAGAAAATTATTAAGAAACCCTTTCATTATAGTGAATTAATTAATTCTATATGTAGATATCAAGATAAACATTTTGAAATTGTAGGTTCTGTTAAGTTTTTTGACGCCAAGGCTTTAATTCAAAGTAATGGCGATACTTGTCATTTAAGTGATACACAAAATAAGATCATGAGTAATCTTGTTTGTTTTCAAGATGGCATTGATAAGAAGTTGCTATACAAAAAGATCTGGCCTAAAGATAAAAATATTTCAGATAACAAGTTAGATACACATCTTACAAATTTAAGAAACTTAATCTTTGATTTTTGTAATTATTCTTTAAATTTTAAAAGTACAAAAGGTAATATAAAACTAGATATTAGCTAGATATTAAAATCTCTCTTTTACCAGCATGATTTGGTTTACTTACTACTCCCCTATTTTCTAATACTTCCATAATCCTTGCAGCTTTATTATAACCAATTTGAAAATTTCTTTGAAGATAGCTTGTAGAGGCTCTTCCACTATTTTTTATTAAATCAATAGATTTGGTTATTAGCTCTTCATCTGCTGAACTTAGTTGATTGCCGGCACCCTCATCATTTTCATTATTAATCACACGCTCTATTTCTTCTACATATTGTGCTGCATAATTTGATTTAATTTCTTTAATCATTTTTAGAACCTCTTTGTCTGACATAAAAGCGGACTGATATCTAATAACATTACTTCCGTTTTTCATCATTAACATATCTCCATTACCTAGTAGCTGTTCAGCCCCAACCTCTCCTAAAATTGTTCTACTGTCATATTTACTAGCAACCTGAAAACTTATTCTTGAAGGAAAGTTTGCTTTTATGCTACCAGTAATAATATCAACACTAGGTCTTTGTGTGGCCATAACCAAATGTATCCCGCAAGCTCTTGCCATTTGAGCCAATCTTTGAACGTAGTGCTCGACTTCTTTTCCTGCTGTCATCATTAGGTCTGCCATTTCATCAATTACAACAACAATAAAAGGCATTTTATCATCTGCCTCTAAATTAAAATTTTCTAAATTCCTACATCCCGCTTCATTCATTACTGTGTACCTTCTTTCCATTTCACCGCATACCCACTTAAGAGCCATTATTGATTTTCTGGGCTCTGTCACAACGGGAGTCAATAAGTGTGGTATATCATTGTAAACACTGAGTTCTAGCATTTTTGGATCAATGAGGATTAATCTTAATTTTGTAGGAGGGAACTTAAATAGCATACTGGCAAGCAAACTATTAATAAATACAGACTTACCTGATCCAGTAGTTCCCGCAACTAGAAGGTGAGGAGTTTTAGATAAATCAACAACTTCAGTTTCGCCAGTAATATTTTTACCAATGCATATAGGTATTTTGTGCTCACTCTTAATAAATTCTTCTGAGGACACAAGATCTCTTATTGTAACCATTTCTCTATGTTTATTTGGGATTTCAATTCCTATAAATTTTGTTCCGTATACTTGTGCAATTCTGACAGATGTTGCGCCCATACTTCGAGAAATATCACCTGCTAAACTAATTATGGAATTAATTTTAATCCCAGCAGCTGGGAGAACTTCGTATAATGTTATAACTGGCCCAACTTTAATATGAACAACTTCAATTGTAATATTAAAATCGGTAAAAATACCTTCAATAAACTTAGCATTAGTATCGTTATCTGCTTTATTAATCTTCTCATTACTTTTTAAACTTTGTGTATTTAAAACCTCCAAAGAGGGCGTAATATATTTTTTATCTAATGAATTGGGATTTAATTTATCCTTATCTTTTGTTAAAGAAACAGAATGAATTTTTCTTGATATAGAAGGCTCAGATTTTTTTATAGTTGTTTTACTTTTAATCGAAGTTTCTTTTTTAAAAATAGTTAAAAAAGAAAAATTTTTTATAAATTTTAATAAGTCCAAACATACTACTAATATGATTAAGCTTAAAAATAAAAAGATAATGCTAAGATACTTATTTAAAATGATGCCACTTATACCAATTCCTATAATTCCCCAAGAAAGACCTTCTTCAAATACAAATATATTATAATTATTTGTTATTAGAAATTGCTCTAATAGGATTAAAGCAACTAAAAATCCAAAAAATCTTAAAAATACAAAATTTAAGCCATGCTTTCTAAATTGATGGATTGATGAAACTAAAAAAAAAATAGGTATTAAAATTCCATGAGATCCGAAACAATAAATAATAAAACTCGATAAATATGCGCCAAAAAAACCTAAATAATTATTTGGCTCTTCAGAAGAAATGGCTATAAAAGAACTATCCAGAGAGTCAAAAGATATTAAAGATATTAATATAATTGAAAATAATAAGAAGTATAAGATGGATAAAAACCAATTAAGCATTTGAGTCAGACTTGATGACAAGGATGAGGGAAAAAGTTTAGAATTCATGTTATGATTTTAATATATGCAGAAGAATGAAAAATAAAATACTTAAATATGATTTTTTAATCATTGGATCGGGTCTAATTGGATCTTTACTGGGAATTGCTCTTTTAAAACAAAAATTTAGAGTTTTAGTTGTAGATAAACAAATAATATCAAAAAACACTAATGCTGACCAAAGAACTTTGGCTGTAAATGCTAATTCTAGAGATTTTCTTCAATCAATCAATTTATGGAAATTATTAGACAATCAACACGCAAGTATAGAAAAAATAACAATAGAAACTTTTCAAACTAATGAAAAACTAATTTTTGAAGATAAAACAAATAGTTTGGGGAGTGTGATTTATAATAAAACACTCTTGTCTTTAGCTCGAAGAGATCTAATTAAAAAAAAAGCATTAATTGATGGTGTTTCTATAAATATAGATGATTTAAAAGCAAAAGAATTCATCAACATTAAAAATCAAAAATATTTATTCAAAAAAATTATATTAGTAGGAGGAAAGCAGTTAAAAACACAAATTGATATTAAAAATTATCATATTGGGTCTACTAATCATAAAGCGTACGTAGGTTTTTTCTCGCATAAAATAAATCATAAGAATATTGCTTATGAAAATTTTACAGAAATAGGTCCGTTAGCAATTCTTCCAGTACCAGATAAAACTAATAAAAAATCAACTTTTATATACTCATCAGCAAATGTAATGTCACATAAAAAAATTCAAGAATTAATTAGAAAGCATTTTAGTAAGACGCATGGACATATCAATTTATCGAAGAAATTTTTTTCATACTCTATATCGCCTTATTTGTTTAATCCGAAAAAAAAATACCATTCATTTTTATTTATTGGCGATAGCTTTAGGTCTATTCATCCAGTGGCCGGTCAAGGTTGGAATCTTGGCATTAAAGACATACAAAGCCTTATTAATCTTCTAAAGACAGATTCACTTGATTCTAAAAATTTTAATGAAATTTATTATTCAAGGAGAAAAATAGAGAGCTTTATTTATTTTTATTTTACGCAATTGATTAATAAAACTTTTGAAAAAAATAATTTAATTAACAAATTTATAGGTATTAGTAGTTTAAAATTACTTAAAAAATTTGGTTTTTTGAGAGATTTTTTTGTTAATCGCGCAACGGGTAAGAATTAATTAGTGCTTTAAAGAGCTTCCCACAACAGTAAATGTATTAAGTTCTAAAATAGAATTAATTATTTTCAATCTTTCAACAACATCCGAAGCCTCTAGTATGGCCTGTTTATCAATTTTACTAAATGGAGCTAACATCGTTAGAGTTGTTAAAAGTTGTAAATTAGAAGTCTCTTCTAAGATGTTTATATCAATTTCATATTTTTTTATCTTAAAAAAATTAGTATATTTTTTTACTAAATCTTTTCTATTGACTAAAGGTTCAATTAAATTCATATCATGAGCAAACTGAGATGTATTAATATTGGCATTATGATAACCATCCTTTGAAATCTGACTATCGTTAATTTTAAATCGACAAATTCCATCAAGATTTAAAACAACCCTGTTATCGGGTGTTTCTATAAAGGAAGTTATCTTACCTATACAGCCAATACTAAAAAAACCACTATTATTGTCTTTTGGCTGTACGATTCCTATCAATCTTTGTTTTTTAAAGGAGTCTAAAATCATTTTAATATAACGGGGTTCAAAAATGTTTAAAGGTAACTTACCAAAAGGCAGCAACAGAACGCCATCTAAAGGAAATAACGGTAATTGATCCGGGAGCTCTCCTATAGATATTTCGAATAATTTTTTAGTATCTTCTTTCATTTATTACTTAAACATCATACTTGATAGCTTTTTTCTAGCTGTGACTACATTAGAGTCATTGAAGCCTAAAACATCAAAAAATTCTAATAATTTTTTCTTTGCTGCTCCCTCTTGCCACTTTGTGTCTTGCTCGTAGATAATTAATAAATGCTCAAATCCTTTTTCAATTTTTTGATTAGCTAAGAGCATATTTGAAAGCTCAAATCTTTTTTCTTTATTCTTAGGATTTTCTTCGACAAATTTACCAAGGGCTTCTAAAATTTCAACGTCAACAGCTATATTTTTTGAAGAGTCTAATATTTTTTTCAATTTTGTTATTTCCTCATTAGCAGTTATTTCGTCTGTTAAAGATTCATAAAGTTCTAGCGCATCATTAATATTGCCTAACTGGTAATGGCATCTTAGAAGGCCGATTATAATTTTTATATTTGTAGTATCTATTCCCATTAGTTGTTCATAAATTATTTGAGCTGCCTCAAACTTTTCTTCTTTAAAATTATCATCAGCTTCTTTAAGTAATTTAGGAATTTCATTACCTGGCGCACTATCAATCATCTGTGTAATTAATTTTTTAATTTCTTCTTCAGGCTGAGCTCCCTGAAAGGCATTAATAGGCTTACCATCAACAAAAGCATAAATAGTAGGAATTGATTGAATGTTTAATTTAGTTGATAGTTCATTATTTTCTTCAACGTTAATTTTAACTAAAATTACTTTACCATTTTGTTCATTAACTATCTTTTCTAATAAAGGGGTAAGTTGCTTACAGGGGCCACACCAAGGAGCCCAAAAATCTACTAAAACAGGAGTAATCTTTGATTTTTCTACAACTTCTTCTAAAAATTGATCTTGGTTAATATCTTTAATAAAACTCATTACTAATAATATGGGTAGTATGAATAATATAACAAGACCCAAGCAAGTGTAAATTCAGTTAGCGTTATAATTTAACTATCTACAATATTTATCTTTAATATAAATATACGCAGTTAAAGAACCTTATCGAAGGATTTTAAAAAACTATTTGATTACCATACTTTTGGAGCGGGCGAAGGGATTCGAACCCTCGACATCTTCGTTGGCAACGAAGTGCTCTACCACTGAGCTACGCCCGCTTTTAATTAGAATTGATTTATAACTCCACTTAATCAAGCTATCAAGTTAAAACTTAAAAGTTATATTAGATGAGTATTTTAAAGCTCAATTAATTATGTCCTTATGAGTAGAGCTAATCTCAAGTTTAGCAGTTCTAGTAATTGGTTTTAAACTATTATACTTATCCATTAATTTAAATACCTTTACAGAATTACCATCAGGAGAATTATCATCAATTATTAATATTTCTATATATTTGATCATTAAATCAAAATAGAAACTATGAGTTTTTTTTATTAAATATTTTTAATAAGAATATAAAACATAAAAAGGTTAGAGATATCCCAAATAATGGTATTGTATACCAATGATAACTACCAAAGGAACCAATAATTTTAGTTGTTTCATAATTAGTTAAATTATCAAAGAACACGTAAGGAATAAAAAATTCTAAAAATGAAATAGGTATTAAATTACCGATCAAACTTAATCCAACTATATATAAAAAAACAATTGATAAATCTAATAATCTAATTTTTGATAAATCATCAAATAAAATAGAGATAAAAAATAGTGGAAAAAAAATATTTAAGACTATAAGCACAAAACAACCTAATGAAAAATCTACTCCAAAAATAAAAAAGGTATAACCAATAATATTTTGAAAAACTAAAAGATAAAATAATCTCATCTTTTCATTATGGTAAAAAACTTTAAGAAAAAATGAAGATAATAATAAGATAATGAATAAAAATAAAAAAAATATTTTTGAGATAAATAAAGTTAATCTTGGTATGTCATATATCGGAGCAGTGCCAACTAAACTGCCGCTAATATTAATTCCAGCCTTATTTAATTGAAAACCATAAATAATTTTATTTATCAAAGATAAAGGATTAAAAACTTCTAAACTCCATATTGGTATTGGATTTGACGTGGTTTGATCTAATACATTAATTAAAATAGAAATGGGATAAAGTGAACCTAAAAAGAAACCTTGTACAGGATATGATATAATTGAGAAAAATAAGCCAATACATAATAAATAATAAATATATTTTCTATCATCTTTAGAAATCAAGGAGTAAACAAAATAAGGAAACAAAAAAATTAGAGGTGTAAATTTAAAAAAAATTCCAAATATAATAAAAAGAGATGCAATAAAAAATTTTTTTTTATAGTAATAATAAAAATTACCTATAAGTGTCAATCCTAAAATAATTTCCCCACCACCATTTTTTATTTCATAAATAGCACCTGATGATTGGAAGAATGCAAAGACAAGTAACAATGACCAAAATAATGAATCTTTTTTATTAAATAATTTTCTAAAATCATTCATTATTTTATTGGTATAATAAATTATAAAAAAAAAGGATAGAAAGAGTATCAATCTCCAAATTAATGCAGTACTTACAATGTTAGGAAAATACTTTTCAATGCTATCATATAATAATTTACTTGAAGGACCCCATGTACGTTTTCTCTCGAGTGTGTCAGGATCAGATAAACTATCAATTTTTTTTTCTAAATAAGTTTCAGTAGTTAAAATGCCTTCATGCTTAAAACTAGTAGAATAAAAAAAACGTAATGCTCCCATTAGAAACAAAAAACACAATAAAGTTACAAATATTTTTTCTTTTGTATTATTCATTTTAACTTTTCATAATTGTTCTTATTTTGTTTTCCATTGAACTATTAATATTATTGGTTTTAATAAAAGCTTTTACGGCTTGCTCTAAATTCATTTCTAATCCATTCAAATAATTAAGTTTGAATTTTTTTGCGCATCTAAGAAATTTAGTATTTTTAGGATTATAGATAACATCAAAGATTCTTGTTTCTGGATTTATAAGATGAAAATATTCTTCATTTAAAGGCGAAGCATTCTCATTTGGGAACGCCCCTAAAGAAGTACAATTTATTATATAGTCGTATTTTTGCAATTTATTAGAAACATTAAAATAATCAGACACGGCACACCCAAAAACTTTTTTAAAATCTTCTAATTTTTTTCTATCTCTACCGACAATTAATAAATTTTTATTATTAGATATATATTTTTGAATGTATGAGGCTATAGTTTTTGCAGTCCCGCCAGTACCAAATAACATAAATGATTTATTTTTAAGTAATTTAAATTTTTTTTCTAATGAATATATTGCACCCAAACCATCTGTATTTAAACCAAATAATTGTTTTTTATTTCTATACAGGCAATTAATGGCTCCTATTTTTTTTGAGTCTTTATCAATTTTATTATTCAAATATTTGAATAATGTTTCTTTGTATGGATTAGTTATACATCCACCAATAAAATTTTGATTTTTTTCTAAGTCTTTTAAAATTAAAGGTAATTGACTTATGTCGCAATCAACAGGATACATTCTTATTGGCGAATTAATTTTATTATAAACTTTATTCCACAATATAGGAGACCTTGCCCCTAAAGATGGGCTCTTTCCAATTATTAAAGTAAAATTTTCATTTTGCTTTAAGGGTATTTTATTGTTTATATAAGTTAAAAATTTCAAGTTTTACTTGATAGTTCTATTTATTGCTTTAGCTACTTTTCTTGACGATTTCATCAAAATATCAAAATCTTTAAAATTAATAGGTTGAAGAGGATCAACGGCTGCATTTTTAGGATCTGGGTGGACTTCTAACATAATTCCATCAGCTCCCGCAGCAATACTTGCTAATGTCATTGAGCTTACCCAAGGTCTCCAAAAAGTAGCATGAGATGGATCGGTTATAATAGGTAAATGAGTTATTTCTTTAGCGGCAGGAACGACTTGTAAATCTAATAAAAATCTAGATGTAGATCTATGAGTATGTGGAACTGACATCCCTCTTTCACAAAGAATTAACTTATTATTTCCTTCGTAAAGAATATATTCTGCTGCGCCAAGCCAATCTCTAAGAGAAGCACCATAGTGCCTCTTTAACAAGATTGGTTTTCCTGTTTTTGCAATCTTAGTTAAAAATGGATAGTTCTGCATATTTCTAGAACCAATTTGAATAATATCTGAAACCTCAGCTATTAGATCTATATATTTGTCTTCCATAACTTCAGTTATTATTCCTATTCCAGTTTCTTGTTTAGCCTTTAATAACCACTTAATACCCTTTTCTCTAGTTTCCGTATATTTCGAACTTCTATATGGGAATGATAATGGCTTAAATGCCCCGCCTCTTAAAAATTGAGCGCCTGATTTTTTTACTTTAATAGCTGTTTTAATAATCAATTCTTCACTTTCGACCATATTTGGTCCTGCCATTATAGGTATAATCTTTCCCCCGAAAGAGGTGCCAGCAATTTTTATTATAGATTTATGACCTGAATTTTTTTTTGCTACTAAAGGGAATTTTTCCTTTAAATCTTCCTCTGTTATATCTTTACCTGGAAATTTGTTTTGCATGAGCTAGTTTCCCAGTTTAGAAGAAATTGCTTTATTATCAACTTTAATCCATTTTTTAGTTTCACTGCTTTTATATAAAGCATGTATTAAGTGCGTAGTATCTCTACTAGACAGAACATCAACAGGAGGAGTCAATTTTTTATTAATTATATTCATAAATACTTTTTCGAAAAAAGGTATATGACCCAAACCATATCCATTAGGAACATCTTGAGAATATTTTCTTTTAATTAAATTTAAATCAAATTTCTTACCCTTGATATATATATCTGTAATTTTATTTAACGCTATTCCGGAAATGTCAAAATATCCATTTTCTGCTACAACCGATAGCGAAGCCTCAATATCTTTAGGCCTTGCAGCTGTTGTGGCCTCAAGAGTACCTAGAGATTTATTTTTAAATTTAAATAATGCAACCATACTATCTTCAGCCTCTAGATTATTTAATAAATTTTCCCCAAGAGAACAAACCTTATCAACGGGACCGTTAATCATATTCAATATATCTATATGATGAATACACTGTTGGTTTATAACCCCTCCATCATTTTTCCATGTTCCATGCCATCCATCATTGTAATATTCTTGGTATCTTGCCCATCTTAAACGAATATTAGCAGTTATAATTTTCCCAAAATAACCTTTATCAATTAAGCCTTTAATAAACAATATTGAGGGGTTAAATCTATTTTGAAAAACACAACCAAAAAGAACTTTTTTTGATTTGGCTAGTTTTATCAAGATATCACATTCTTTTTTTTTCATTGACATAGGTTTTTCGGTTATCGTGTTAACTCTCATGTTAATACAGTCATGACTTATTGTGTAATGTGAACCTGAGGGGGTCAGTATGATAGCAAGGTCAAATACTTGGCTCAGCATTGCCTCTTTATGATTTTTATAAGCGTTACATTTATAATATTTTTGAAATTTTTTAAGTTTGTTTGTATTTAAATCACATACAGCAGAAATTATAAAATTTTTATTTTTTATTTTTTTAAATACAGCTTTGTAATGCTCTGCAACTCTCCCACAACCTATCAATAATATCTTGACTTGCTTACTCATGATAATCTTTGGAAAGTTTCATTAGATCTTTTACTTTGTTAAAATCATTCATTTTCAATGAAAATTGATCTTCCACGTTATAGGTATTTATTTTATTATAACGCCATGAATTATTAAGTATTTCTTCAATTCTAGTTATTGAACAAAGGCCCACTAAGAATATTATCAAATCATCATTTTTTAAATTTTGGGGAATAATATTATCATATGTAATATTTTTAATTTTTCTATTTTGAACAATACTAAATCCACGGCTATCTTTTTTAGATGCTATTAAGGTAGTATGGTTTTTTGTAATATAAGTGTTTAACATTTTATTGATTAAACTAAAGTTCCTAAAAGGATAATCAACTTGCATGATCATAACAAATTGGTAACCTTTATTATCTTTTTTAAGAATTTCTTTAAGAGTAAATTTTGTTACATCAAATATATCGATGAACTTATTCGATAAATTATGAGGTCTTAAAATACATTTAACATTTTTTATTGCTAAATAATCTAAGATTTTTTTATCATCAGTTGTGACATAAATTTCATGAATACTTTTTATTTTTTTTAAGATTTCAATAGTTTTATCAATAAAAATAAAGTCTTTGATATCTTTGCCTCTAATGGGAATTATGCCTAAGCCTTTATTAATTTTTAAATTATTTAATTTTGTATATTCAAAAAAATTATTTTCTCTTTCTAGTATTTTAATTATTGACTCAGCCCTATCTGGATTTAAATCTTGGTTTATTCCATGCCAATGAAAAACACTAGCCTTTGGTTCATAAATAATATTCAAACTATTATCAATTAATTTTCTACCCCATAGTCTATCTTCAACATTTGTAACATTCTCATCAAAATTAAATCTATTCCAAATCTCTTTTTTGAAGGCACTATTCGCATTATGAAAAAATGGATCCTTTTTTTGTATCTTTTTATCTAGGCCAAATACAGTTAGTAAATCTCTTTTATTTATTGCAGAAGAATAGGACATAGGCTCCTGTCTGCCATAAACAGCACCAACTTTTTTGTTAGTCAAACCTTTCACTAAATTTTCAAGCCAATATTTATTTGTTGGAATACAGTGAGCAGATAAACAAATAATAACTTTTCCTTTTGAGGCTTTCACCCCCTCATTAATTGCTTTACCAGGATAGAATTTTTTTATTTTAATAATTTTAACATTAAATTTTTTTAATATATTGAGTGTTTTGTCGTTTGAGTAGTTATCTACAATAATTACTTCTGATGTTTTATAATTTTGATCTTCTATAGCATTAAGACAGGATTCAATCCAATCTTCTTCGTTCCTGGTTCTTATGATTATGGAAACTAATGGTGTTTTTTTAGGTTTTATCAATTTTATTTTTTATAATTAAGTTAGCTAGTTTTAAATCTCTTTTTTCATGAATATCTACAAAAGATAAATCATTTTTATTTATAATGATATCAACATTACTTCCTATTCTTTTACCTTTTCTCCATAAACTTGCTCTAGAAGCACAACAAAGCCCCGTATCTTCTCTTACTATTTTTTTTCTCACTTGCCTTGAACTGTAAACTTTCATCCATGGTTTTAATAAACTCCATCTGCCTTTGTTAAATTCCCAGAAATTTTTATGAGTCTCGTACCCCACAAAGACACTTTCTAATTTTTGATTTTTAATTAACTTATCTATGGATAGGTCTATCCAATTGGGACTCCTAAAGATATCAGTAGGAGACAAATAAATACAAATATCATATTTTAAATTAAATATTTTTTCACACTCTAATAATGCGTGTTTTAATGTATCTTCTGTGGTTGTTAAGTCCTTAGCTAATTTTTTTGGCCTTATAAATGGAGTTTTAGCACCATATTTATTAGCTATTTTTGCAATTTTTGATGAGTCAGTTGATACTACTACTTCATCTATTTTTTTAGATCGCAAAGCATACTTAATGACTCTTGCAATTAGTGGTTCATTAGAAAGATGAAGAATATTTTTATTTTTTAAACCTTTTGATCCAGATCTTGCTGGGATCACACAAATAATTTTATTTAATTTTCCACTTTCCATCTTAATAAGTATTTTTAATAATATAATATTTTATTTTAGATAAAGCGACATAAAGCCAATATGGAAGTATATTTTCAGCGATATAGAAGAAAGATTCAAGAAATAATACTATTGTTTTTTTTAATGGATTATTAGGTAATTTATTTTTTATCAATTCCTTAAAATCTTCCTTTCTCTGTAAAAGAGTATTTTTTTTTATAACCTGTATTGTTTTTTTAAAACTAGGATTTTTAAAACTTACCTTTTGGCATAGTAGATAATGTATTTTATTTTGATGCCAAGCAAAGTCCGAGTGAATTGCTTTCCAGTAGTGTCCATAGGGAAATCTAAATAATGATATATTGTAGCCAACACTCCTTTTTATATATCTATTAATATTCAAAAAATAACCATTATCGCTTATATTTGTATTTATAAATTTATAATAACTATCAATTGTTTTTTTTTCCATTTCAGAAAATGAACGGGAGTTTATAAAAAGATCAATCTCAATATCTTTATCAATATGTATATCCGGAGCTAATATTGCGATATCAATACCATGAAGATCTGATAATTTAAAATTTTTAGTATCATTAAAATTAAATTTTCTTATTACTAAGTCAGGAAAATTTTCGGTAAGATAATAGTAAGATAATTGATTAGTTATTTCCAAGTCAATTAAAATTACTTTAGGTCTAGAGATCATTAAAATTTTTTCAATTAAACCACCATATCCACCACCTATTTCACAAATCAAATTTATATCTTTCTTTAGGTCAATTTTTTTTTCTAGAATTGATATCCATTTGACAAAAAATAAGTGGGAGTAATGTATAATTTTATTTTTATATATAAAAAAACTTTTAGATTTACCAATATTCTTATTATTAAAAAACTTTAAAACATAATTTTCTTTTAATTCTTTAATTAATTTTTCGAAAAGTATTTTTCCATAATTATCATCTATAAAATCATCAAGACCATATGAAAGATTATTATTTCTAAAGTTTTCAAGTTTTTCTATATCAGTAGTTGAATCTCTTTTTATATATTGTGACCAATGAATAGAAGCATGAGACTTCATCTACTAAAACTTTCTAGTGCTTTAAGACAAAATCTGTCTAATAGGCTGAGCTTATCAATTACAAAAGGTAATTTAGATGTGAAAACACACATTTTTCTATATTCATTAGTAACTGATCTTGGGGTTACGCCGTGTAAAGAATCCAGTGAATTCAAAAAGATTACAAAAGTATTAGGCTTGTATTTAATAGTTTTAATTAGCTGAATATCACTCATACTAATGCCAAATCTACTAGATAGCCTTTTTTTGTTAATTGAAATTTTTTTCTTCCAACTAAACAATTCCAGATCCCCTCCCTGCGAGTTATCTTTTTCTGACCTCATATAAAAAAGACCTGTAAATAATTTGTTAAGATTATCAAGATGAGCCCCCCTAACGCTAGTATTTTTAATAACGGGAGTATTAATAGACGTTGATAATTGATTTGAAGTCCCCAAATCATATAAATAATTTTTATTTTTAAATATATTAGGAAATTTCTGTAAAATAATATCTTCAAAAACAGATAATATTTCATGATAAAATTCCATAGAGGAGTGATAGGAAATAAAATTTTTCCATTCTGGATCAATTTCATTGTTAGTCATTAAGTCTTTATAAAAAATATCTTTTCTAACATTATTTTCGCCTTCTATTTTATTGTTTTCAAAATAATTCAGTGGGAATTTTGATGATAGAATATTGTAATATTCTTGAGGTAGAGCATCTTCAATTACCAAATGAGGATAGGGGTTAAGTTGTAAATTAACTTTAATAGCTTTTGAGAGTACGGAATATTTTTTTTTCATAATAATAATAAAAATTACCTTTAATAATTTCTCTTTAATAGTTTTTTAATAATTGTCAAAAATTTATACTTTAGACTGGAGCTTGATATATATGCTATCTTGACATTATCAGCTTTTACTTTTTGAGCCCAAGCTAAGATATTATCATCAATATTAAAATTAGAGTATTTTCCAGTTTGCATTAATAATTTTTCAAAGACTTCTTTTATTTGTGGTATGTCTAAATGACCTTCATCAATATCGTCAAGGTATCCTGAGCCAGGTTTAATTTTTCTTTGATGATCAGACATTTTCCACAAATAATCATCAAATACGATCCATCCCCCTTCTTTTAGAAGTTTATCTACTAAAAAGAAAGCAAAACCATCTGTTATCCAATGTTTAGGACCGTCTATAAACACAAAATCATAAACTTTGTTACATTGAAATTTGTTAAAAGTATTTTCATCAATCATTCTTTTTAAAAACCAAATATAAGATTTTTTTTCTCTAACTATTGAAACATAACTATTTAATTTTAAATCATCGATTAACTTCTCTGCTGTAACATTAGGAAATTTATCTGACTTAAAGCTTTTTTCCAAATCTACAATAGTAAGCTGCCCAGATTTATTTTCATCTAGAGCTCCAGCAATGTATGAACTCCCAACACCAAAACCAAAGCCCAACTCTAAACAGTTTTGAGGTTTATTTTTTATAACAAAATCGTAAAATATTTTTCCTTTGGACATACTCGTAAAAGGTATTCCATCTACTAGTTTTGCTATTTTATCAAATTTCATTTTCTACCATCGTAAATACATCAAGTTTATTTAAAATACTTTTAGAGTAAATGTAATAATTAAGCAATAAATCTAATCATGCCCAGTAGAGACTCAGTAATTTTATTTTTTTATTGTAAATAGATACTATCTGTGTAGAAATTTCACACTTAATGTGTGGTATAGCGGGATCATTTCTTAATACGCCCAGCGAAGAAAGTATAAGAAAAGCCCTCAATTATTTAAAGGAAAGAGGACCTGATAATTCTGGCGTTTATCAAGACAGTTTAATTTCATTAATACATACCAGACTCACAGTTATTGATCCTACCGACGAGGGTAAGCAGCCTATTATTGATACAAATACTGGTGTTACTATAATTTTTAATGGTGCAATTTATAATTATAGAGAACTACAAAAAAAATATAATCTAGATCCAAGAATAAATAGTGATACTAGAATATTATTACTAATGTACTTAAAATTTGGTTTAAGTTTTGTTGATAAAGTAAATGGAATGTTCGCTATTGCTATCTGGGATCCTAGATCACATTCGTTACACCTGATAAGAGATCGTTTTGGAATTAAGCCTTTATACATACACAGTAATAATAATAAAATCCTATTTGCTTCAGAAGTAAATGCTTTATTTGCCTTAGGAGTCGAAAGAGAAATTGATTTAAATTCGGTAAAAAATTATATAAGTGAAGGTATTCTTGAAAACAATAAAATAACATTTTTTAAAAAAATAAAACCTGTCCCACCTGCAAGCATAGTTACAATTAATAAAAGTCAAACAACAATAAACAAATACTGGGATTTAAACAACAAGTCACAAGAAAATAAAAAGAATCAATATTCTGATAAAGATATATCAGAGATGATTAACGAAAAATTAACAAAAGCAATAAATTCAAATTTGGTCTCTGATGTACCGGTTGGATTAACACTATCCTCAGGAATAGATTCATTCATAATATTAAAAAACCTACTTGAAAATAAAAAATTATCGAAGCTTTCAACATACACCTATGGTTATGATGATTTAAAATATGATGAAACAAGACTCATAAAAAAAATTAATAATGACTCAAGAATTGATCATAATTTTGATAAAATGAATAGCAATTCATTGATACCAGACCTTACAAAAGCAATAGATTATTTTCAATCCCCATTAGGTGGTCTAGGGACGCTTTCTATGTTTAATTTAATGAAGATAGTGCAAAGAGATAAAATAAAAGTCATTCTTTCAGGCGAGGGTGCTGATGAAGTTTTTGCTGGATATAAATATTATAATTACGCAAATCTAATGGATTTAAAATGCTCTAATAGACATGATGAACTATCAAGTGAATTAAAATATTGGTATAAATTGACGGGTGAAGATCTTTCGGGTGATATAAAAAATAACAAAATTTTTAATGACAAGATATTTGGACTTAAAGCGCCCGATGGTACTAAATTAAAGAGCTTTAACTTAGAGGGGCCGGCAATTAGAGAACTACCTACTAATACTGGTTTAATCGATAAATTGGACTCAAATAAAAATCTATTTAATCTAAGATACGAAGATATTTTCACAAAAAAAATACCCAAACTACTTATGTTCCAAGATCGTTGCTCTATGCATAGCGGCGTAGAGTCTAGAGTTCCATTTTTAGATCATGATTTAGTAGAGACCGTATTTTCATTAGATTCAACAAAATTAATCAAAAATGGTGTTCTAAAATATTTATTAAGAAATAATAGTAAAGTGAATAATGACTCTAATATAAATTTTAGTCAAAAAAAGTATGTCGCAACACCTCAAAGGGAGTGGATAAAACAAGATAATTATTCTGAAATAGTTGATATCATATCTAGTAGTAAATTAGGTGAAATGGGAATAATAAATTTAGAAAATTTCAAAAAACAATATATGGATTATAAAAAGTCAAATGAAATAGGTAATTCATTTTTTGTTTGGAAGGTTTTAAATTTATCTATGTTATATAAATAATTTTTATTTATAGTTTAAACTTAGTAAAAATTTGGAATATTGCTCTAAGCCATTATTATCTTCAGAGCCGAGATACCCATTGATAAAATTTTTATTACCAAGTTTAGAGTAGTTCATATAATTGGATATTTCATTATTTTTTATATAATTTATTTTTCTGTATATTATATTTTTTAAAAGGAAGTAAATTATATTCATGTTGATGTGTGAAAATAATCATTGTAGTTTTACTACTAATTTTCTTAAATAACTTAATACATTTAATTAGACTAATTTTATCCAAAGAACTCGTTGGTTCATCTAAAATTAAAAAATCCGGCTCTGAAAGAAGTTCCCTAATTATTGCAATTTTTTGTTTTTCGCCACCGGATAAATTACTATTAGACTCATTAACATTTATTGATAGATCAATCTTATTATCTTTAAACAAAGAATTAAGACCTAGCAGATTAATTAGCTCATATATTTTTGTCTTTTTAGCCTTTGGATTTCTTAATAAAAAATTATCCAAAAGTGACATATTAAAAACTACTTCATCTTGAGAAACCATACCTATATTAAAAGCATTTCTTTCATTATTGTTTTTATTTATATCAACATCATTATATAAAACTTTACCTGAGTTAGGATGTATAATTCCAGTTATTAAATTGATTAGTGTTGACTTGCCAGATCCAGATTTTCCAAATATTATTATAGAGCTATATTTATCTAAATCTAAATTTAAATTGTAAAATATTTTTTTATTTAGACCATAATCGTAAGAAATATTTTGTAGTTTGATATTCTGAAATTGTTTTCTTAGTTTAATATTATAATCAGTTTCAACATTATTAAAATTATTAGAAATTTTTTCAATATAGATTAATGATTCTCTATTTTTCAGTAATGATTGATAGGAATTAAAAAGAGCAAAAATATGTGCAATTAACCTTCTTAAAAGTAACACTGATATAATTACAAGTGAAATATTTGCATCTAGTAAGTACGTGCTAGTATATCCAATTAGAATAATTAATATTATGGCTATTGGCTCTGAGGTTTCTTTAATTAACTTACTTAGCATAGTAAAATAAAATTGATTAGTATTGTAATCTTCGATTTTCTTTTTTATGGAAAGAAATATTTTATCTTTAATATTTGTAATCTTTATATACCTATAGTTCCTAAGAGATTCACTTGATCTTTGTAAATAATTTTGATCAATAATAGTCATATTTCTTCCATAATTTTTAGATAGCTTAGAAATTTTATTTGTAAAAAAAACTAATATCCCAAGTATTAAAACTGAAGTTAATAAAATTTTAAAACTAATCAGAACAAACAACACAGTAATTGCTATTATTATTAGTAGTCTCTTAATGCACTCAATATATAAATTCCAGAAATGAAATGAATTAAGTGATTGTGTAGTCATCGCATTTAGTGTCTCACTAATAGATTTATTTGGATTATAACTTGTAGAAAAAAAATTATTGTAAATCCTATATCTTAAATCATGAAGATATCTCAAAGTTGATTTAATAACTAGGTATCTAAATAATACAAATGACAAGCTTTGTAAAAAAAGAACTATAATCAGAAAAATAACTATTAGTTTCTCATCAAGATTTAATTGGTAGTTTGTATACTGAAAAATGAAATTATTAATTTTAGGTATTAGGCCCTGATCTAGATCTAAAAAAATTGAAATTATAGGATAAGCGAGGCCGTAAGATACAAATTCAAAAAAAACTACAATTAAAGTTACAAGTAGAACTAAATATATATTTTTAAATTTAAGTAATTTTCTAAAATCTTTTATCATCTGAAAACTAGTTTAAGGATATATTATATGAGATCCTTTTGTCTCAAATTTAATATCTTTTAGTACTCTATCTTTAAAAATTTCCTCTATTTTTTTAATTTTATTACTAGGACACAAGAATAATAGAAACCCACCATTACCAGAGCCTAATAACTTACCACCGTACGCACCCAAACCCATGACTTTGTCATAAATCTCATCAATTTTATCATTTGTTATTGATTTATGAATAAGTTTTTTATGATGCCAATTCTCACTTAATAACTTTCCAAAATTTTTTATTGAAAAATTATCTGATTTAGCTTCTATAATAGCTTCTTTAGTTATATCTAAAATATTATTAAAATGTTGGTGTGAATTACCTTTTTTAATTTTTGCTAATTTTATTTTCTCTAATGGTTCAGAATTTCTATGAAGCCCAGTGAAGATTAATATCAAGTTAGTTTCTATTTTTTTAATCAAATCTTTTTTTTTAATTACCGATAGATTAAATTGATTATTTTTTTTCATTGAAATAATATTGAAGCCACCGAATGAAGCAGCTATGTGGTCTTGAATACCAACCGATTCATTAAGCACTTTTTGTTCAATATAAATTGCGTCTTGAGCTAATTTTTTTTTATTAATTTTATAATTATTAATTTTATAAAGAGCGTTTAAGAGACCAACTGTAAAAGTTGAACTTGATCCAAGTCCAGATCGTGATGGAAGTTCTCCGTGGTGAACTAATTCTATGGGTTTATTATGAAATTCTAAATATCCTAAGCATGACCTAATTGAATTATGTTTTATATTTTTTATATCATTAGTATATTCATTTTTATAATATCTGAGGGAATACTTATAATCCAAGATCTTTGGTAAGTCTCTTATTGTTACATAGCAATATCTATCAATTGATGTGCTTAAAATCAATCCATCATTTCCTTGATCCAACCATTCAGAAAGATCAGTACCTCCCCCAAAAAAAGATATTCGATATGGAGTTTTAGTAATTATCATAATTTGATTTGTTTTTTTGAACTATTAGTATAAACATTTTTAGGTATGAAATTTATGTTATCTTACGATACTTGGGATAAAAAAGAAAGACAAGTACTCAAAAATCTCTATAAGGAAAATCAATTTACAATTTCAAAAAAAACTGAATTATTCGAAAAAATATTCTCAACTACAATAAATAAGAAATATTCTCTTATGGTTAATTCGGGTTCATCAGCTAATCTATTAGCAATTGCAGCTCTATTCTTCAAAAAAGATAACCCTCTTAAAAGAGGCGATGAAGTTATAGTTCCAGCAATTTCTTGGAGTACTACCTATGCTCCTCTCCAACAGTACGGTTTAAAAATAATAGTAGTAGACTGTGAGCCTGAATCATTGAACATCGATATAAATAAAATCAAAAAACATATAACAAAAAAGACAAAATTAATTGTTGGGGTTAGTATTTTGGGAAACCCAGCAAAATTAGATAAAATAAAAGCACTATGTAAATTAAAAAAAATTTACTTTTTTAATGATAACTGTGAGAGCCTAGGAGCAAGAATAAAAGAAAAACAAACTAGCAGTTTTGGAGATATTTCCACACATAGTTTTTTTTATTCCCATCATATATCTACTATTGAAGGAGGAATGGCATCAACTGATAATTTTGAACTGTATTGTTTAATGAATTCATTAAGGTCTCATGGATGGACTAGAAATCTTCCAAAAAAAAACCCATTAGTTAAAAATAATTATGAAGGCTTTGAGCAGTATAACTTCATCATGCCAGGCTATAATGTAAGACCTAATGAAATTTATGCCGCTTTAGGAATAGTCCAAATAAAAAAATTAGAAAATATGATTAATATTAGAAGAAAAAATCTTAAACTTTTTTATGAATTGTTTGATAATTCAAAATATTTAAATATTTTTAAATCTAAAGATTATGATTCTAGCTTTTCATTTCCCTTCCTGCTAAAAGATTTTGACAAGACACTATTAAAAAAAATATTTATAATACTTAGAAAAAAAAAGATCCAATTTAGGTCAATTACTGGAGGAAATTTTGCACGACATACATATAAAAAACATTTTAATTTAAGCATTCCAGAAAATTTAACTCATGCTAATAACGCTCATGATTTTGGTTTCGCCGTTGGAAATTCAGCAGTTAATTTAGAGAAAGAAATTGTTTATCTCCATAAGGCTTTAAAAGAAATTTAATGAAAATTTTAATTACAGGAGGAGCTGGCTACTTAGGCTCTATGATTTCCACTGACCTTATTAATAATAACCACAAAGTAACAGTTGTTGATAATCTTTCTTATAAGAAGCAATCTTTAAAACACCTATTCTATTATAAAAATTTCAATTTTATTAACCAAGATGTAAGAGATGTAAATAAAATGAAAAAAATTTATAAATCCCATGATGTTATATTTCCTTTAGCCGCATTAGTCGGAGCTCCATTATGTGATAAATTCAAAAAAAAGGCTATATCAACTAATGAACAGGCAATAAAAGATATGCTGCAAAATATATCTAAAAATCAAAGAATAATATTTCCTAATACGAATAGCGGATACGGTTCTTCTAAATCAAATAAAATGTGCAATGAAGAAACGCCATTACTTCCTATTTCTTTATATGGAATTACAAAAAAAAATGCTGAAGAAATGATTATGGAAAGAGAAAATTCTATTTCTCTTAGATTAGCTACTGTTTTTGGAATAGGTTACAGAAATAGAAAAGATTTATTGGTTAATTTTTTTATTTATCATGCATTAAAAAATGGAGAGCTTTCTATTTTTGAACCTAATTTTAGAAGAAACTACATTCATTTAAGAGATATAAGCTATACTTTTGATTACTGCTTAGAAAATTTTAATACATTAAAAAATAATATTTATAATGTAGGTCTTTCTAAAGCTAATTTAACTAAACTAGAATTATGTAAAAAAATTCAATCTCATATTAAAAATCTAAAAATTAAAATAATTAAAAATGCACATGACCCTGACAAAAGAGACTATTTTGTGTCTAATAGAAAATTGGAAAAAAAAGGATGGAAACCAAGAGTCAGTCTTGACCAAGGAATTATAGAGGTCATCAAGGGTTATTCTAATTTTTCAAACACGGATCATGATCGTAATTATTAATTTAAAATGAGAAGATTTTCAAAAATTTTAATTACAGGAATTCATGGTTCAGGTGGAAGCTATTTAGCAGAACATTTATTAAATAAAAATATTAAAACTAAGATTTATGGAATCTATAATAAAAGTAATAATCAAAATATAAAGCATTTAGATAAAAATAAACTTAAGACTTACCAATGTGATTTGACAAATTTTAAAAAAACAAAGCAAATAATAGAAAAAATAAAGCCAGATTTAATATTTCATTTAGCTTCTAACGCAGATGTAAAGTTATCATTTTCAAAACCTTTTGAAATAATTAAAAATAATTGTGAATTAACTATGAATCTATTAGAGTCAGTAAGAATTATAAAATCCCTTTCTCCTTTAATAATAATTTGTAGTACCTCAGAGGTATATGGGCAAGTGACCAAGAAAGATATACCAATTAAGGAAGATCAGATGATTAACCCTGTCAATCCTTATGCAGTCTCAAAAACCTTTCAAGATTTAATGGCGCAAAATTATTATAAAAATTTTAATATGAAAATTATAATTACTAGAATGTTTACTTATTTAAATCCCAGAAGAACAAATTTATTTGCATCTAATTGGGCTAATCAAATAGCGTTAATAGAAATTGGAAAACAAAAAATACTCCATCATGGTAATTTAAATTCTGTAAGAACTATTTTAGATATGGAAAATACAATGGAGGCCTATTGGCTTAGTGCGCAAAAAGGTAGAATAGGTGAAATTTATAATATTGGAGGTGTTGAGCCAATTAAGATTAAATTTTTCTTAAAACAATTAATATCTTATTCTGATAAAAAAATTAAAAAATTTTTAGATCCAAAATTATTAAGAAAAAATGATGTCACTCTACAAGTTCCTGATATTTCGAAGTTTAAAAAGCATACAGGCTGGAAAAATACTACAAAAGTAGAAAAAAGCGCATTAGAATTACTTATGTACTTTAGGGATAAGCATAATGTCTAAATTTTATTTAAAAAAAAGAATTCTAGTGGCAGGGGGGAGTGGGGTGATAGGAAGACAACTAGTTCAAAAACTAGTAAGTTTTGGAGCCCTCGTTACCGTAGTGTCTTTAGATGACTTTAAATCATCAAAAAATCTTAAGTTTATTAAATGTGACCTACGAAGTTTTGATAATTGTATAAAGGTGTGTAAAAATATAGATATAGTTTTCAATCTAGCAGGAGTAAAAGGCTCTCCTAAAATGACTATAGAGCAACCAGCTAGTTTTTTTGTTCCTACAATTATGTTCAGTATTAACTTAATGGAAGCAGCCAGAAGAAGTAATGTTGAGAGATATTTATATACTAGTTCTATAGGAGTTTATTCACCCAAAAAAACTTTTATAGAAGATGATGTTTGGAAAACTTTTCCATCTAAAAATGATAAATTTGCAGGATGGGCTAAAAGAATATCAGAGTTACAAAGCGAAGCTTATGAGATACAGTATAAATGGAATAAAATTTCAATTGTCAGGCCAGCTAATGTATATGGACCTTATGACAATTTTGATATTAATAATGCTATGGTTATACCGTCTCTTATATATAAATCTCTCAATGCAAAAAAATATTTAGAAGTTTGGGGCGATGGTAGTCCAATAAGAGATTTTGTATATTCTTCAGATGTCGCTGACGGAATGATACTAGCTGTAAAAAAAGGATATACAAAACCTATTAATTTGGGCTCTGGTAAAAAAACTTCTATCAAAAAAATTGTAGAAATAATTAATAAAAATATCCCTAACGGACCTTTAGATATTAAGTGGGATATATCAAAGCCAGCTGGAGATAAAATTAGATTGATGAATATAGACAGAGCAGTATCAATCGGATATAAGCCAAAAATAAATATTGATGAAGGAATAAAAATTACAATTCAATGGTTATTATCTAATAAAAAAGAATTGAATAAAAAAAAATATAATAGTTTTACCGAAAAAGTATAGTCTACTTGTAATTAGCTTTAACCCAATCAAAAGTTTTTAAAATTGAATCTTCAATCTTTGTACTGGGTTTCCAGCCTATAACTTTTTTTATTTTTGAGTTGCTAACAAGAATATTAACATTAATCGTCGGTTTATCTTTTAGAAAAACAGTCTGGTTTGTTAATATTTTTTTCTTGATTAGTTTATTTATAATTTCTCTAATTGAATATTGTTTTCCAAAGCACACATTTAAAATTTCAAAATTAGATGTTTGTTTTTTTATTATCATCTTTAAAGCCTTCAAAAAATCATCTATATGTAAAAAGTCTCTTTTTTCATATCCGCTTCCCCACACTTCTAATTTCTCATTCTTTTTCAGTTTTATTATTCTAGAAATTATAGCGGCCATAAAGTGTGATTTATTACTAAAAAACTTATCATAAGGGCCATATAAATTTGAGTGTCTTAAAACACTAAATTTAGTATTGCTATTTTTTGAATAAAATTCACATAAGCTCTCTATGTATAGTTTTAATTTTGCTATACCTGCATAGTTGGGGTGGATTTCTTTCTTATGATCTAAGTCATTTTCTTTTAACTGTTTATTAGAATGGGGATACATCACTGTACAACTTAAGAAAATAAAATGACCTATTTTGTTATGTATTGCTTCTTGCAGAATTAAACTATTCATAATTATGTTATCGGTTATAAAGAGAAATGGATTTTTTGACATCTCTTCAACACCAGAAGTAAACGCTGCACATTGAAAAACTATGTCATATTTAGTCATAATCTTTTTTACATCTGCTTTTTTAGTTAAATCGGCTTTCTTCCATATAATATTTTTACTTTTATACTTAGGTTTAGTTTTAAAATAAGTAGCATAAATTATATTTTTAGAATTATCATATTCTCTTAATATATTTGAACCTACAAAACCAGTTGCTCCACAAATTAGAATTTTATTTTTCATTGTAAAAATCTCCATTTTCAATCATTAAAGTAGATACAGAGTCTTTCCTTAAATAAGCTTTTTTATATTCTTTTAGTATTTGTTTAGGTTCATTAAGTAAAACAACATTTATCTCAGTCAAAATATTTTTAAAGATCTCAGTATAATCTTGTGTATGTTGCACACCTCCATTTAATGGTTTTTTAGAACCAATAGATGTTCTTATTATAACTCTTGGCTTCAATTCTTTATTAGACATATGTCTTATTTTATCAAGATGATTAACCATTTGATTCATAGCAAGTATGAGAAAATCAAATCTAGGGTAACAAGTTATTGGTGTGAAGCCTTTTATAGCCAATCCTGTTGACATACCCATTTGAACATCCTCAAATACTGGTAATTCAATCTTTTTATTTTCAGGAACATCTTTGAGTGTGTTAAAAATTGCATTACCCGAATATGAAACAGACTGACCCAAAAAAATAGTATCTTTTTTTTTAGAAAGAAATGTCATTGACTTAATTAATTCTTCTTTATATTTCATACTAAAATAAAACCCAACTTCCTGTCCCATGATGTGGAAATTTTCTTTTATATTTATAATATATTACGTCTTTAGGTATTATACTTTTATTTTTCCAAACCTTATCTGTTGGTGAATTAGTACTCATATTATTATCTTCCACAATAAATTTTATAGGAAGTTTAAAATTTTTAGCATACTTATAGGCTTCATGGAAAACTCCTGTTTCAAAGGTCATGTCACCAATAAAAACATACACAAATGATTTTGATCCTTCCATTTTTAAGCCTAAAGCTATACCCAGCCCAATTGATAAGCCTCCCCCAACTATAGATGAAGAATAAAAATTATTTTTTTTTGAAATTATTCCCATGCTTTTTCCGCTCATGATTAATTTTTTTAGTTTTGTTTTTGATATTCCATGAAGGAGGGCGTGGTAGTGATTTCTCCAAGAGGAAATGACCCAATCGTCGCGATTAATTTTTCTAAAAATAGATATTAACTGGTCTTCATTATCGCCTGATAAGTGAATAGGAGATTTAATTTTACCATCTTCGTAGAGTTTTTTTATTTCGTATTCAAAGTTAATAATTTCTTTTTTTTTAAGCTCTTCTATTTTATTTAATTTTATTGATTTCATATAAATTAATGTCAAAAATACATATTATATATTTGTAAAAAATTGAAATTCGATGTTAACTATTTATTATTATGAATACAACAGTTAAAGAGTTAAAAATACCCCAATTTAAAGTAGATTTTGAATCTGCGGCAAACTTTTATTGGAAAAATGGTTTTCATATTGAAGAAGAATTATTTGATGAAAATACATGTAATAATTTGATTGATGAATCAATTAAATTTGAAAATAGCCTGAATAAAACTTTTGTTCCAGAACAACAAATACATAAATCTAATAACTTTTCATTGGAAATGATGAAAAATAAAAAATTAGTAGATATTATTACGTTACTTATTTCAAAAGATGTGGAGCTATTTGGTGTCCAATCAACTTTTTTTTATTGTATACCTGGCACCTCTGGTTCTTCCAAACATCAAGACGGGCTTTGGGTTCAACCTGAGGACTCAAACGGATTTATGTCTGCTTGGACTGCATTAGAAGATATAATGGACAATGACATGGGTAATCTTATCGTTTGTGAAGAGTCTCATAAAGATGGCAGTTTAGAAGTTAAAGAAAATAATGAAAAAGAAGTATCTTTTCAAATTCAAGGCTTAGTCAAATATGAGAGTGTTATAAAAAAACAATATAAAGAATATGTTTTAAACTTAAAAAAAGGCTCTACGGTTTTTCTGCATTCAAATGTAGTGCATGGTTCTATTGCTAATACTTCAAAAAAAAATAGATATGCTCTACTTTTAACTTATATTAAAGATGGAATAAATTTTAGAGAAGGCAGAGAAGCTAAAAGAACAAAAACAAGTCTAAAATAGTTTGCATTCTATTTCTTTTTCAAAACCGTAAGCTATAACCCAACCCCAATATCTCATTCTTCCTCTTACTAGAAGGTAAGGTTGATTACTATTTAAATCTGGATTTTTTTTAAGCTCTACTGGCCTTAAAAGCCTTCCATCTTTTTTAATTTCTTCAGAAATTTCAACTGCGCTTGGTTGAATATCAAGTTTATTATTAATAGCTTCTTCAATAGTTGTATAAATTTTATGTGCTGTATCCGATTCGTCGAAATCGTTAACTTTAATTTTATTAGGGGCTATTTTAATTGTGCTTCTTTTAAATGTATTATTAATTACATTCACGTCATCACTCAACAAGTCAAACGACAAGGAATTATAATTTTCCAATGTGTGTTTTTCTTGCATTGAACTAGTAAGTACTAATGTATCTTGATGTGAAGCGATCCAGTTAAGAACAATACTTCTAATACTTTTTTTGTATTTTAATGACAATTTATCTAATAGCTGCCTTTCTACATCAGTAAACAAATCCTTGCCAAGAGACATATAAGCTAATGTTGTTATTTTATTTATTTTATTAAAATCAAATATCTCATCCTCTACTTGTCTATTAAATAAGTCGTATTCTGTTTGGAGAACGCTAAACTTATTTGAAATATCGTATTTCACAACTTTTGATAATTGAGGGACATCAAAATTACCAACACCAAAGCATCTAATTTTCCCCTGTTTAACAAGATAGGATAAAGCATTGATTGTTTCTTCAAGGGGTATATTGGGATTAGGCCAGTGAGTCATATAAATATCTATATAGTCAGTTTTTAATCTTTTTAATGATGATTCACATGCGGAAATGACATTATTATATGAATTATTTGAAGGTATAAATTTTGACCCAACAACAACCTTATCTCTTTTATTACATATTATCTTACTTAATAATTCTTCTGACAATCCGTCTTCATAGTCTTCACCTGTATCAAGATAGTTCATTCCCAACTCAATACCGTATTCAAGACTAGAAATTTTTTTTTTAACTATATCATCTATTTTAGTTTTATCTAAAATTCGGCCAAATAAAGTCCCTTGACCTATAGGATAAACTTCAATATTAGTTTTAGAAATTTTAATTTTTTTATCTGTCATTAATTTAAATATTTTTATTTATTATACCTATGATAATTTTTTAATAAGATGTTTTTTCCAAAGGGGGTCAGTTTTTGTAAATTTACTAACTCTATTTCTTGTAAAGTCAGTCTCCTTGAAGTCATCCATAAGCGAATTTGTTGCTGTGTTTCTTATTGAATTCATTTGGAGTGCTTTTTTTAGAATTGGATAATATTCTTTTTGATTCAAGAGCATTTCATCTTTAGATTCCCAAACTAATAGATTGCTCAAACTAACAAAAATAATTTTTCTTATGATTTTAGATGTAACTTTTACTTTCTTTTTTTTTAATAGGCCATCAAGATCTTTAGAGGCTTTATTTAATTCTTTAGTAAAATGTGGATTATTAAGTTTAGTTTCTTTAATTTGAAGGTTACTTATCAAGTCAATTAATTCACTAACATTTAAATTATAAAAATCTTTTTTATTCATTTAGCAGACTAAACTTCCAGCCTTTTAAATCTTCTTTATTTGTATTTGTTCTTACTGCAGCTTTATCACTATTTGAAAAAATTAAACTCAATCCATTTTTAGCTATATTTCTTAGCGCGTTTAATTGATGTGAGATTTTCATATTATTGTTTAAAGATTTATCTGTTTTAGAAATTTCAGATCTTAAAAGCCAAATATAAGTATTAATTTGTGTTAATATAATAATTAAACGGATAATTTTAGAGTCGAAATAAAAATTTTTATTACTTGATAAATAAGTAGAATCGATTTCTTTGATTATCAGTTCTATTGTTTTTTCAAAATTCTTATATTTTGTATTTGAATCTAATTGTTTCAATTGCAATACAGTAAGTTTGTCAAATAAATCTGATATTTTATATTTTATATTTCTATTCATATGTTCTACCTAGTTTATAAGCTAAATCCTTGTTTTTTAAATACCACTCTAAAGTACTTTTTAACCCAGATTCAATCGAGGTTTTTGGATTGAAAGCTAGGTGCTTCTTAGCTCTAGATATATCTAGTACTCTTATATCGTCTCCAGAGTTTAGTTTACTGTCCCATATAATCTTTATATTTGGATTAACGATTTGTTTGATCGTTTCAACTAATTCTTTGATTGTTACCCCATATCCTGACCCAATATTAAACGGAAAATTAGTTCTACCTTTTTCAAGAGTTAATAAAATTCCATCTATTAAATCTTCAATAAATATAAAGTCTCTAATTGCAGAACCATCACCTGCTACAATTAACTCATTATTTGTAGAATTTAATATTTTATAAATCAATGAAGGAATTACATGGGCAGTTAGTGGATCGAAATTATCAAATGGACCATATACATTCGAAGGTCTGATAATTTTAACAATATCAGAATTATATTG
The DNA here is from genome assembly GCA_964480315.1 of uncultured Alphaproteobacteria bacterium. Taxonomy (GTDB): domain Bacteria; phylum Pseudomonadota; class Alphaproteobacteria; order HIMB59; family HIMB59; genus HIMB59. Next base: position 41,525 of record CAYZPP010000001.1, read on the forward strand.
TATGGAATAAGCCTCTGCTTGCATCTCACCTACTCTTTTTGCAACACCTACATATCTATCATTAGCAGAAGGTAGTCCATCCCACATCTGCTCCTCATGTCTAATCTTCAATGGAGGGTACTCGTTTATGCTACCACAAAACAAGTACATCCCAACTGAATTATCAAAGGAAGAGGATACAATATTTGTGTTACAAATTAAAAAATTACTCATTGCAGAAGCAGATTTTTTAACACCAAGCTGTGTACTTTCTCTTATTCCCATTAAATTAATTACAATATCTTTATCTTTTGTAATATTTTTACAATCTTCGTAATTTCTGAAATCAACAAATTTAAATAATTTTGGATTATTTAAAACTTGCATTACTCTTTCTTCAGAATCGATTGAAGCAGATACAACTTTGGCACCAAGATCAGTTAAATGATTGGTTAAATAACAACCTATAAGACCAGTACCGCCGGTAATTAATATATTTTTGTTTTTAAAAAAGTTTGAATTTATCATTTCTTAATTAGTTCATAAATTTTACCAGATTTGTAAGTAGCATTATTGCTATAGATATTGAAGACTTTATTTGCCACACTGGTTGGAGATAATAATTTAATAGTATTTTTATTTAAAGATTTCTTATGATTAAAATGAAACTTTTTAGTGTCAGTTGGTGCTAATATAAGACTCATCACTCTATTTTCATTATAAATTTTAGATAATGACATTGTAATATTATCAATAGCAGCCTTTGAGGCGGCATAAGCAGGAAAATTATAACTACCTTTTTTAACAACAATTGAAGAAATATTTATTATATTTTTATTAATGATATTATTTGATTTAAGATATGAGATGGAAGTCTCTAATGCTCCAAAAAAATTAGTTTCAAAAATGTTTCTATAGTTATCAACAGAAAGTTTTTTTAATATATTATCAGTTTTAGCAGCATTATTTATAAGTAAATCTATTGGACCAAAATCTTTATTTATTTTTTTTAGCATAGTATTAGTATAATTTTTATCAGTTATATCTCCTTGGAAAATTTGATAATCTTGGCCTAATTTAAATAGAAGAGAAATATTTTTATTAAAAATTTTCTTAGATACTTTTTTTCTAGTATTAAAACATACAAAAAAACCTTTCTTTAAAAATTTTAAAGATATTGCAAATCCTATATCTGAATTTGATCCAGTTATTAAAACTATTTTTTTCAAATTATTATCTAATACCAATAAAATTAAGAATTTTTTTTAAAATAAAATCTTTAGTAGTAAATTTAAAACATACATACAGATAAGAAATGTTAAAAAAATATTTTTTATTAATAAATCTAGTTAAAAATATTCTAAGTTCTTTAGGCCATTTATAACTATTTATTATATTTTTATTTTGTGAATTTGATGAAATTTGATCAATAAAGTGTGGCATATAATTGGGATAATTATAATATTTTATAAATTTATTATAACCATTATTTGCAATAATATTTCTTTCGGAGGGATTTTTTATGTAATAATTGATTTTTTCAATTAAATCAGATTTATTTTTAAAAATGACTAAATCTTTCCCTGGTTCAAAGAAATATTCTATTGAAACGTTATATTCTGTAATTAGAAAACCTCCAGAACCAATAATTTCAAATATTCTACCTGTCATAGTATTAGAATTTAAAGGATTATTAATTGATTTATTACTTTGTGTAATTCCTGTAAAATTCAAATTAATTTTGGTATTTTGGTATATTTTAAATACTTCATTTTGATCTAAGTACCCAGATGGGCTATCTGAACCAAAAATATTAATATTATAATCATTTTGTCTTATATGTTCTATATACTCTGACCTTGCCAATTTATTTTTAATTAACCCTACAAAACTAATATCATAAATTTTTGATAGATGATTTTTAGACACATCTAATTTTTTAAAGGGGGAAACATAAGTTATAGAATTATATTTAAATTCTATAAATTTATTTTTAGAGAAAATACAATTTGTTATATTTAAATCAAAAAACTGTGCATACCACTTAGAATAACTATTGAAATGGAATACATCATCACCATCGATTCTGATCCTATAAATATTATCTTGTAATTTTTTTAATACTTCAGGTAAAATAAAATAGTAACTTGCACAAATAAAAATATCTATATTTTCAAATTTTGAAACCTTTTCTATTTCATTGCTTATATTTAAAAAACTACTCTTTGAGTCATATTTAATATAAAATGTTTTTTTAGGCTTACCATATTCAACTATTCCAGCTAACAAATTATCATAATAAAAACTCTTACTTTTTTTCTTTAAAATTAAAATATTCTTATTTTTAAAAAAATTTGAATTTGAAAAGTTATCAAATTCCTGTTTATAATTTATAAATTTTTTGGATAGATTCATTTTTTCAATAATCTAAATTCTAAGTTACGGTAATATTTTAATATTATAACTAAATTAACTTTAATTTGTTATAAATTATATTTAAATCTGATTTTGAAATATTATTATTTATTGGTAATGATAAAGAATTTCTAGAATAATTAAATGAATGCGGAAATTGTTCTTTTTCGTAACCATATTTCTTTTTATAAAAACTAAATAGTGGAACTGGCGTAGCATAATGAATAGAAAAGCCTATATTTGATTCCTGTAAAATTTTAATAGCCTTATCTCTTAGTTTTGTATTTTCAAATAACACTTGAAATATAAAATATGAATTATTTTTATCGTAGTCTATAGAATGTACATTTTTCAATGGTTGAATTAATTTTGTCAAATACTGGGCGTTATATCTTCTTTTTTTTAGATTATGGGCATATCTTTTTAATTGAGTAAGTCCTAATACTGCTTGAAATTCAGTCATTCTATAATTAAATCCAAGGTATTTTATGTCATAAACCCCAGGTTTTTTTCTTAATTGAGGTGGTGTATCGATGCCAAAGGCTTTTAATTTTTTAATTTTTTCTATGAAATTTTTATTATTTGAAATAACGACTCCTCCTTCTCCAGTAGTTATCTGTTTAGTTGGATAAAAAGAAAATACTCCACATATTCCAAATAAACCAACATGTTTATTTTTATAGATAGTACCAAGAGA
>CAYZPP010000002.1:0-23228 GCA_964480315.1 uncultured Alphaproteobacteria bacterium
TGATCCAGTAATTGGCTGTACTCATCGTTAGAAATCATAGTTCATAAATTACCTTTCAAAATAATCACTTTCTTTTAAAGGTTTATAAGGGCTTTTCAAGGTTTAATTTCAATTAAGAATCGATTTAAAGTCTCTAAAAAAATTAGGATAGCTGGTTTTTACACAGGATTTATCAATAATTATGTTGTTTTTAGAGCAAATCATATTGGCAATGTGAAAAGACATCACAATTCTATGGTCATTATTATGAATAATTTTAGCTCCTCCTCTTTTTAAATCATGATTCCCGTATATATGGAGATCATAATTCTTTATCTTACACGTAACCCCCATTTGAGTGAGATTTGTATATATGAGTTCTAATCTGTTGCTTTCTTTGACTGTAAGTTCTTTTAAATCTTTAAATATAGTCTCTCCCTTTGCAAAGGATGCCGCAATTGAAAGAATTGGAATTTCATCAATTTGTTGAGGAATATCTTCTTTTGTTATTATAGCACCCTTAAGAAACTTCTTTTGATTAATTTGAATATCAGCAACTACTTCGTTATGTATTTTTTTTTTATTTTTAATTTTTATATCTGCCCCCATTTTTTTTAGAGTTTTTAAAAATCCTATTCTTGTTGAATTTAAAAGCATGTTTTTTACAAGAAGTGCTGAACCCGGTTTTAGGCTCGCCGCAGTAATCATAAAAGCTGCTGAAGAAGGATCTCCCGCAACAGTATAATTAATTGGTTTTAAGTTTTTATCATTTTTCATTTTTATTTTTCTATGTTTTTTGATTACTTTATAATTTATATTATACCCCATAGTTTTTAACATTCTTTCAGAATGATCTCTAGTGCTAGCTAATTCTTGAATTGTTACTTCACCCAAAGTATTTAAAGAAGACAACATTATAGCACTTTTAATTTGCGCTGAGGGTATTGCAATTTCGTAGTGAAGAGGTATCGGATTTTTTGTTCCTTTAATTTTTATTGGAAGAAAATTTTCTTTTTTTAAATAAAATTCTGCACCAATTCTTTTTAAATGCTGCGTTACTCTTTTCATTGGCCTAGATGATAAAGACTTATCTCCAATTAATGTTGCTTTTATATTATTAGATGACATTAAACCCAATATAAGACGAATACTTGTCCCAGAGTTACCAAAGTCTAATTTTTTTTTTGGACTGAATAAGCCCCCTGGGGGTAATCCAAAAATCACATAATTATTTTTAACTCTTTTTATATTAGATCCCAATTGTCTCATTACTTTTACCGTATTTAATACGTCCTCTGATTCTAAAAGATTAGTTATCTCGCTCTTTCCTATCGCTTGAGATGCTAAAATTATAATCCTGTGACTTATAGATTTATCTCCAGGTGGAGTTAATAAACCTTTGATATTTTTATTGTTAATTGAGACCATCTTTTGCATTACTAGCATAATTTTAATCACTAAATTATAATTAAATTAGCTTATTCCTCATAGTCCTTACCAAGGTAAATACTTTTAACCAATTCATCGTTGACAATATCTTTTGGCACTCCTTCACGAATTATTTCTCCGTTATATATGATATGTGCGTAATCAACTATTTTAAGAGCTTCTCTAACATTATGATCAGTGATTATAACTCCAATATTATTTTTTTTTAACTTTAAAATTGTTGATCTTACTTCTTTAATGGCGATAGGATCTATTCCGGCAAAAGGCTCATCCATCATTATAAAGCTTGGATTACAGGCTAATGCCCTAGCTATTTCAGTTCTTCTCCTTTCACCTCCAGATAAAAATTTACCTTTTCTTTCTACAAATTCATCTAAAGAAAAATCTTTAATTAGCTGATCAACTTTTAAATCTCTTTCTTTCTTACTATAAAATAATTCAGCCACAGAGAGTATATTATCATACACGCTAAGGTCTCTGAAAATAGATGCCTCCTGTGGCAAGTAGGTTAAACCAAGCTTAGATCTTTTATCTAAACTGTAAGAAGTTATATCTAAATCATCTATTTGAATTTTGCCCTCATCCCCATCTAAAAAACCTGTAATTATATTAAACAAAGTAGTTTTACCACTGCCATTAGGCCCCAATAAACCAGTTATATTTTTTTTATTAAAATTTAGAGATATATTTTTTAAAGCAATTTTATTTTTAAATTTTTTTTTTAAATCAGTTATTGTAATATTATTCATCTTTTATTAATGCCTCAGCAAAGCTATCCTTATCTTTTGATTTTAAAATTCTTGTATTTTTATCAAGATCTACAATCAATTCATCACCACTTAAATATCTATCCGGAGAAACTATATTAACATTATTAGAGAGAATTATTAAATTTTTTAATCTATCGTATACACCTTTATCAGAAGTAAAAATTTCTTCTTGATAAAATATTTTTACATTTTTATAAAGGTTAACTTTATCAAAAACTTCCTTCCCATCTTTAATTGAATAATAAGCAAGTATTTTATCAGCAAATGCATCCACATCATCATTTTTAAATTCAGCATTTCCTTCTGCGAGATAACTCTTGTTATTCTTATCCCAAATAATACCTTTACTTGCTTTTATGGTGCTTTCTGCAAATAACTCAGAATATAAGAATAAACATAATACAAAAGATATTTTTCTAATTATCATCAGTACTGAATTCACTTTCCCCATTAAATTTAATTATATTTGATTTTTGATCATATTCAAACCCTTCAGACGTTATAGTTCCTTGAGTATTTGTAGTAGTAGTCTTATTCGAACTTGAGGTTGTTTTATTTTGAGAATCTACTGTTACATTACTACTGGATATTTCATAATTCTCATTTTTTAAATTTGCCTCTCCTAACAATAGATTTTTTTTACTATTTAATTTAATTAATTTATCTGCAGTAATTATGTCAATGCCATCTTCTCCAGCTATCATTGTTGTAAAATTTTCTAATGAGTTGCTGGGACTGTAAAAAGTATTAATTTCCTTAGAGGAATTATTAAAAAAAATTAATATTTGAAAAAAAATTAAGCATATGATTATGTAATTAAAATTAATTTTTTTAAAATATTCACTCATTATCTAGACATTTTTTTAAATTCACAATACCAATAGCTTTATTTTTATCTGCTACTATTAAACTAGTAATCGAATTTTCATTCATTATGTTTATTGCGGATGAGATTAGTGTATTTTTATTTGCCAGAATAGGTTGGGTTCTCATGATTTTAGTAACACTAGATTCTAATATGTTGCCATTCAACGATCTCCTAAGATCTCCATCAGTAATAATGCCTAATATTTTTTCATTTTTATTAGCTATAATTGCGCAACCATATTTTTTTTTTGTCATCATTAAAACAGCCTGAAGTACTGATGATTTTAAATTAATAATTGGTAAATCCATATCCATTATATCCTCTAATGTTTTTAAATTTTTACCTATTTTTCCACCAGGGTGAAATTTCTTAAATAAAGAACGATCGAAATCTTTATAAGCGAGAACTGAAGAACATAAGGCGTCTCCTATAATCAGAGCAAGAGTTGTTGAAGTAGTTGGCGCTATTCCTAAAGGATCTGATTCCTTGTGTTTTGGAAGAATAATTTTAATGTCAGAATTTTTAGCTAATTCACTATTTTTATTAGAGGTTATTCCAATTATTTTAATTCCATTTTTTTTACTATAATTAATTATGTCGTTAATTTCTACAGCTGCGCCTGAATTAGATAAGAGGATTATAAGATCATTTTTTTCAATAATTCCAAGATCGCCATGACTTGCCTCCACGGGATGTAAAAACATAGATACAATCCCAGTTGATGTGAAAGTTGAGGCTATCTTATTTGCAATATGACCACTTTTACCTATTCCAGATAAAATTATTTTTCCTTTTAATGATAAAATTAAATTAACAGCTTTTGCAAATTCATCTCCTATTGACGACTGAAGTTTTTTTATAGCATCCAGTTCTATTCTAACAGCTTTCTTACCTTTAGAAATTATATCTTTTTTATTATTCATTGTTTAATGATGAGCAAAAATATCAAGATTTTCCCAGCCAGATAAATCTAATTCAATTCTTGTTTCCAAAAAACTGACTATTTTATAATAGAGTTTTTTTCTACCAGTTCGCTCTAATTTATTTTCTAATTTTTCTTGTATCTTTTTTAAGTACCTCACATCATTTAATGCGTAGTCAATTTGTTCTTTAGTTAATTGCTCTTGACTCCAATCAGAACTTTGCTCTTTTTTACTTATTTCAATACCTAATAATTCTCGGGTAACATCTTTTAGGCCATGATTGCCAGTATATGTTCTAGTAAGTTTTGATGCTATTTTAGTACAAAAAAAATTTTTAGTATCAACGTTAAGATTTTTTTTAAGCACAGCGACATCAAACCTTGCATAATGAAAAATCTTTAAAATATTTTTATCTTTAAGAAGAGATTTTATATTACTAGACTCATCTTTTTTTAAGTCAGCAGAAAATTGAATTATATAAAATTTCCCATCATCGTTGTTCATAATTTGAATTAAGCAAAGCCTGTCCCTATTAATATTCAATCCCAGTGTTTCGGTATCAACAGAGACTGAAGTTTTAAATGTTTTTATGATATCATCAGGTAGGTCATTTTTGAATAATTTATAATTTGACATAATTAATGTTATATTTATATAAGATAGAAACAGTAATGAAAAACAAAAATATATTAATATTAGGATCAACCGGCTTTATAGGAAGAAGTCTAACTAAAAAACTCCTTTCGAAGGGCGTTCGAATCATAAGCCCAGTTAGAAATGCTGATAGAGTTAAAAGAAATATACTTTCGGGTGATATTGGTCAAATAGAAGTTGTCCCTTTTAATGCGCTAGATATGAACCCTCTTGAATCAAGTATCCAAAAATCAGACATTGTCATTAATCTGTTGGGTATTCTGTTTGAAAAAAAAAATAGCTCATTTGAAACTGCCCATTACTTAGTTCCTAAAAAGTTAGCAGATATGACCATCAAATACGGTAAAAAATTCATCCATGTGTCTAGTTTAGGGAGTACAACACAAACTAAATCTGCATATTTATATTCTAAAGCACTGGGCGAAAACTATATTCAAAACAATCATGATAATTATATAATTATTAAACCAAGTGTCGTATTTGGAGAAGAAGATAAATTTTTAAATCAATTCGGTAATATGACAAAATTTTCACCTTTTTTACCCCTAATTAAAAAAGGAAAAACTAAGTTTCAACCTATTTACATTGACGATTTAACATCTTTTATAGCTAAACTCGCAATGTCAGAAAATGATAATTTTAAGAATAGTGCAATAGATGCTGTAGGTCCTCACATTTACTCCTTTAAACAAATATTAGAAGTTATTTTTGAAATTGTTCACAAAAAAAAACATTTTATAAATATTCCTGATTTTCTTGCTTCAATGCAAGGTAGAGTTTTAGGGATGCTACCTAGTCCTCCTTTTACATACGATCAATTTTTAACTTTATCTCATGATAGCATTTCCTTAGGAAGTGACAAAATACTTGCTAAGTATTTAGGAAGAGATTTAGCTCCGATGAAGTTAATTGCATCAAATTATTTAAATAAATTTATAGATAAAGTTTAATTTAAATAAAAAAGGATCATTAGTCCTAAAAAAATTCTATAAATTATATAAGGGGTAAAACCTATTTTATTAATATATTTAATAAAAAAAAACAAAGTAAAATAAGCAGATAAAAAAGATATTACAAAAATTAATACTAGATCTAAATTTATTTCAATTGTATTGATATCCTTTATATTGCTTAAAAAGGATAAAATAATAATTGGAAAACTCATGAGTAGGCTATTATTTATGGCTTGTTCTTTTTTTTTACCAAGTAGTAGAAAAGCTGTTATACAGCTACCCGATCTGCTAAAGCCAGGTAAAAAAGCAAGACATTGAAATAGTCCAGCTATAGAAAATTCCACTAAGGGAGAATTAATAGTCATTTTTATTTTATTTAATTTATCAGCACCAAATAACATAATTGCGCCAATTATTGAAGTTACAGCTATTATCTTTAAAGAAAAAAAGTTCACGTCAAACATTTTGAATAAAAAACCTACAATTAATGCAGGTATCATTGAAATTACTATTAATTTATAATTATTTAAAAATAAATCCTTTAAGCTACTTTCAGAGTGCCTAACCAAGTACAGTAATAGTGCTAAAATAGTCGACATGTGTGCCGTTGTCTCAAAGAGTAAATTTCTTTTTTCAGAGTTATTTATAAAGTTTTCAATAATATTTAAATGGGCACTTGAACTTACAGGTATAAACTCAGTTATTCCTTGTATTAAAGAATATATAAAAATGGCCAATAATGAGTTTTCTGTCATAAATTATTACTTATATTATTTTTACAATTGATAAATATTGTAATATAAAAGTATTATTAAAAAAATATATAGGTAATTAGTAATAAAATATTACAATGTTAGAGTTCTTCAATAAAAAACAATCTACGCCAGTTAAAACTGAAGCAGAAAAAAGAATTAAGGATTTCCAAGAAATATATAAAGCCTACAGTCCTGATGAATCGGTTGACCAAGCGTCAAGATGTTCTCAATGTGGAATTCCTTATTGTCAAATTCATTGCCCTTTAAATAATAATATACCAGATTGGCTTAAATATATTGCTGAAGATAGACTCGAAGAGGCATACGAAGTTTCTTCATCTACAAATGCTTTTCCGGAAGTTTGTGGAAGAGTTTGCCCGCAGGACAGATTGTGTGAAGGTAATTGTGTTGTAGAGAAAGCTGGGTTTGGTTCTATTACTATTGGGAGTTTAGAAAAACACATTACTGAGACGGCTTGGGAGAAGGGCTGGATAAAACCGATCACATCTGATCAAAAACAGAATCAAAAAATAGCTATAATAGGATCAGGTCCAGCAGGGCTAGCTGCGGCTACGTATTTAATAGAGTACGGTTATGAAGTAGAAGTATTTGAAAAAAATGATCGTATTGGAGGGCTGATGATTTATGGAATTCCAAATTTTAAATTAGATAAGTCGGTTGTTTTGAGAAGGTCGGATTGGCTAAAAGAGAGTGGAGTTATTTTTCATACTAACTGTGAAATTGGTAAAGACATTAAATTTGAATTTCTTGAAAAAAAATTTGATGCAATACTAATTTCAACAGGAGTTTATAAAGCCAGATCTTTAGATTTTAATACTGATAAAGTTAATAATTCAATACCTGCTCTTGAATACCTAATTGAAAGTAACAAAATTGGACTTGGAGATAAACCTTCACCAAATAATCACCTAAATGCAAAAAACAAAAAAGTTTTGGTAATTGGGGGAGGCGATACAGCTATGGACTGTGTTCGAACTGCTGTAAGACAGGAAGCATCAGAAGTAATATGTTTATATAGAAGAAATAAAGAAAGTATGCCTGGCTCCGCTAGGGAAGTGGCAAATGCAGAACAGGAAGGTGTTAAGTTTAAATGGCTATCTGTTCCCTCAAAAATAGTTCAACAAAATAGTATCGCATCCAGCTTAGTTTATAAGGTTGCTGAACTAGGTGCAGTTGATGATAGTGGTAGAAGATCTCCTGTGGATACAGGAATAGAAAAGACATTAAATTCAGATCTAATAATCGAAGCTCTCGGTTTTCAGCCTGAAAATATTAATGAAAATTTTAATATTAATTTAGATCTTACTGGCTGGGGTACAATCAAAGTAGACTTTAACAGATTCCAAACAAGTAACCCAAAAATATTCGCTGCTGGAGATATTGTAAGAGGTGCCTCGCTCGTAGTTTGGGCTATTTATGATGGAAGAGAAGTGGCTAAGACTATTAAAGAATTTTTACAAAATAAGAAAATCAAAAAAGCGTCATGAAAAAAAATTTATTTTTAGATAAATATTTGAAAAATAAAAAGATTTTAGAGGATCAAGGTATTTACTCTAACACACAAGAACATGATAACTGTGGTGTCGGACTTGTAGCTTCAATTAAAGGAATATCAAGAAGAGATATAGTTGAGAAAGGCATAGAAGCTCTGAAGGCAGTTTTTCATCGGGGTGCGGTTGATGCTGATGGAAAGACAGGTGACGGAGCAGGTATTATGCTTGAAGTTTCTAGTACTTTTTTTAATAAACAAATTTCTAAAATGGGTCATAAAGCTGATGAAGACACTACAGTTGGAGTGGCTATGGTTTTTCTCCCTAAAGAAGATTTTAATGCTCAGGAAAAATGTAGAGCAATAATGGAATATGAGATTATTAAATCTGGAATGAATCTTTTTGGATGGAGGCAAGTTCCAGTTAATTCAACTATAATTGGAGAAAAAGCAAATTATACTAGACCTGAAATTGAACAATTACTTTTTTCACCAAAAGAAGAAAATAAAAATATAGAAAAAACTTTATATTTAACTAGGAAGAGAATAGAAAATAAAATTAAAAGTTTAAATATAAATAATTTTTATGTCTGCTCTTTATCTACTGAGGTCATTGTTTATAAGGGAATGTTTTTAGCGGAGCAATTATCCTCCTTCTATCCTGATCTATTAGACCTTGATTTTAAATCTAAGTTTGCAATCTATCATCAGCGCTATTCAACCAATACATTTCCAACATGGTCTTTAGCTCAACCATTTAGAATTCTGGCTCACAACGGAGAAATAAATACTCTTAAAGGAAACGTAAATTGGATGAAGGCTCATGAAACCAGAATAACTGATAAATTTTTTGGAGACAGAGTAGAAGACCTTAAACCAATTTTAGATTCTGACGCTTCCGATTCAGCTTCTTTAGACGCAGCTTTTGAAATTTTACTTCAAACCGATAGAAGTCTGCCAATGACAAAATCTATGATTATTCCTGAAGCTTGGTCAAACAATAATGACATGCCTGATGAATTAAAAAAAATGTATGCCTATTGTAACGCCGTAATTGAGCCTTGGGATGGACCTGCAGCTGTTTGCGCAAATTTTGGTGATTGGATTATATCGGGTATGGACAGAAATGGCCTGAGACCTCTTAGATACATTATTACAGATGATGATTTACTTATATCAGGTTCTGAAGTTGGAATGGTTATCATTGATGATAAAAATATTTTAAAAAAAGGTAGAGTGGGGCCCGGTGAATTAATAGCAATTAATTATAAAGAAAAAAAATTCTATCAAAGTAATGATTTAAAAACGCAACTTTCTTCTCAATTTCCTTATGTGAAATGGAATAAAAATACAATACTTCTTGATGAGATCTTAAATCAACAAAAAATCTCAGAACCAGCTAGTCAAAATATTGATAATTCCAAAATAATTTCAAAATATTTTAACTATACAATCGAATTGCTTGATTTAATTCTAGATCCAATGGCCATAGCCGGACAAGAAGCTTTAGGATCAATGGGAGATGACACTCCTCTTAGCGTATTAACAGATAATTATAGGGGGCTGCATACTTTCTTTAAACAAAACTTTGCACAGGTAACAAATCCCCCAATAGATAGTTTAAGAGAGCAAATTGTAATGAGTCTTAAAACAAGACTTGGAAACCTAGGTAATATTGCAGATTCCGATGAAGATCAATTAAATCTTGTTCTTTTAGAAAGTCCTATTTTATTAGATCATGAACTTTATGCTCTAAAATCGCACTTAGAAAAAAATACGACTGAGATTGATTGTACATTTGAAAAAGAAAAAGAAACAAATTTTCTTCAAGAAATACAAAGAATTTATTTAGAGGCTGAAAGAGCTGTGAGATCGGGGTCTCAACATATAATCCTCTCAGATAAAAAAATTGACGAGAGCAAAATTTCTCTCCCAATGATTTTGGTCACTAGCGCTGTACATAATTATTTAATAAAAAATAAATTACGCACATTTACATCTTTAAATGTTTCGTCGAAGGAATGTCTCGACGTTCATTATTTTGCAGTATTGATAGGAGTGGGAGCCACAACTGTCAATGCATCATTAATTGAAAGTTTAATTTTCGAAAGATTAAATAAAGGAATATATGGCAAAGCTGAATTTAATTCACTCATCTTAAATTATAAACAATCAATTGAGAAAGGTCTTAGAAAAATTATTAGTAAGATGGGCATATCCATAATTAGTTCTTATAGAGGTGGAAGAAATTTTGAAATTATAGGATTAAGCAGAAGTATGGTTGAGAGTTTTTTTCCAGGGATGTCCTCAAGGATATCAGGCATAGGACTTGAGGGGCTAGAAAGTAGAATGAGAAAACAGCACCATTCAGCTTTTTCAACTTCTAAAACTATTTTAGATATAGGTGGAGAATTTAGGTTTAGAGCTAAAGGAGAACTGCATGCATACGAAGGACAGTCTATTCACATGTTGCAAGAAGCTGTAACTCGAGATTCTTATAATTTATATAAAAAATATGTCGATAGAATTTATAATGTAAAGCCAATCCATATCAGAGATTTATTAAAAATGGATAGTCCTAACAAGTCTATTACTATTGATAGCGTTGAAAGTATTTCCGGAATAAGAAAAAGTTTTGTTTCTCCCGGTATTTCTTTGGGGGCACTGAGTCCAGAAGCGCATGAAACTCTAGCTATAGCAATGAATAGAATAGGATCCAAGTCTGATTCAGGAGAAGGCGGAGAAGATCCGAAAAGGTTTATACAAAAAGAAAATGGAGATAATGCAAGTTCGTCAATTAAGCAAATAGCGAGTGGACGCTTTGGTGTAACTGCAGAATATCTTAATAATTGTAGCGAAATTGAAATTAAAATAGCTCAAGGAGCAAAGCCTGGGGAAGGCGGACAACTTCCAGGTTTTAAAGTTAGCGAACTTATTGCAAAATTAAGAAATAGCACACCTGGAGTCACTCTAATTAGCCCGCCTCCTCACCATGACATATACTCAATAGAAGATTTAGCCCAATTAATCTATGATTTAAAACAAATTAATCCTATAGCAAAAGTTTGTGTAAAATTGGTAGCTCAATCAGGTATTGGAACTGTTGCTGCAGGAGTTGCAAAAGCAAAAGCAGATACTATCTTAATTTCTGGACATTCTGGAGGAACTGGAGCTAGTCCTCAATCTAGCATAAAGTATGCTGGGTTACCTTGGGAGTTAGGTTTAAGCGAAGTCCATCAAATACTTACCCTTAATGGACTTAGGGGTAAGGTCACACTTAGAACAGATGGAGGAATTAAGACAGGAAGAGATATTATTATTGCAGCAATATTAGGAGCAGAAGAATATGGAATTGGTACTGCTTCATTAGTTGCGATGGGATGTATAATGGTAAGACAATGTCATTCAAACACATGTCCTGTTGGTGTCTGCACGCAAGATGAAGAATTAAGAAAGAAATTCGGAGGCACCCCTGAAAAAGTTATTAATTTATTTTCTTTTATAGCTGAAGAGGTAAGAGAAATACTTGCAAAATTAGGCTATAAATCACTCAAAGATATTATAGGAAAAACAGAATTATTATATCAGGCCCATCATGGATCTGATGATTTAGATAATTTAGATTTAAACCCTATTATTACAAAAATTGATAATGGAATTCCTTTGAATTTTCATTTAGAAAAGAAAAGAAATGAAGTGCCCCCAACATTAGATGATAAGTTTGAAAAAGATGGTAAGGAGTTTATTGAAAGAGGGCAAAAAATCGAACTTACTTATAATGTAAGAAATACACATAGAACAGTTGGAGCTAAAATTTCATCATTTATTACAAGAAATTATGGTATGAGTAAATTAGCCGAAGGTCATGTTTCTTTAAAATTAAGAGGATCAGCAGGAAATTCGCTTGGTGCTTTTGCTGTACAGGGATTAAAAATTAATGTTTTTGGTGACTCTAATGATTATGTAGGAAAAGGACTATCGGGTGGATTTATTGTTGTCCAACCAAGAAATTCTTTTAGTAAACCAAGTCATGATAACGTAATTATAGGCAACGTAACTCTTTATGGAGCAACGGCAGGAAAACTTTATGCTGCCGGTCAAGCTGGCGATAGGTTTTGCGTCAGAAACTCAGGCGCCCATGCAATAGTAGAAGGATGTGGATACAATGGGTGTGAATACATGACAGGAGGAAGCGCTACTATTCTTGGTGATGTTGGCGATAATTTTGGAGCCGGAATGACCGGTGGGCATGCTTTTATTTACTCTAATCAAAAAAATTTATTTAATTTAATTAATAAAGAGTTAGTAGGCATATATCAGATACTAGAACCAGACTGGCAAAATTTTTTGTTAGATAATCTTAAATCATTTTATAAAGAAACAGGATCTGAAAGAGCGGAATATATAATTGAAAATTTCAAAACAGAAATGTTAAAATTTATCCACATAGTTCCTAATGAAGTAGCACATAAGTTAAAATTCCCAATTAAAAATAATTTAAAAATAGCCTAAATACATCTAGATATAATACCTAAAGTTTTTTTAGTAGATAAACTGTGATCCTCATCTTTGATTATAATTAATTGAATATTTTTAAATTGTTTTGATTCAAGAAGATTATTATTATAGTGATAAGGCACACTACTATCTTTGCTCCCATGAAAAAAAATAACTTCACCATCATATTTTTTTTGCAGATTATTAATTAAATATTCCTTACTATCAAAAATCAATTTATGAGAATAAATGTAAAAAATTTTTTTATTAACATGCACTTTAATATTTTCTTTTTTTTTGATTTTTAGTTTTTCTTGCTTGGTAAGAGAAGGCCATAGTAATCTTTCCGTAAAATCTGGAGCCGGAGCCAAACCTATTAATTTTAAAATTTGCTTGGGGTGATGTAGCGCGTAAAGACAGGCCACCCATCCACCCATACTAGAGCCAATAATTATAATATTTTTATTAATTTTTAAAAATTTAAGAATATTTTCAAGGTCCTTATACCATTCTTTAATAGATAATTCTTCAAAAATTCCTGATGATTTACCATGCCCACTACAATCATACCTAAGATATGAATAATTCTTCTTTTTTGCTAAGTTCCTAAAAAATATAGATTTTTTGCCATTCATGTCTGATTTAAGTCCATGAATAAAAACTATAGTTTTTTTAGTTCTTTTAGTAAATCTATAGGCTATTTTATGATTATTAGAGGTAGTAAATTTTAACTGTGACACAAAATCAAATTAATCAAAAAGTTACCTGTTTGCAAATAATTCCTTTTTTAGGTACAGGCGGGATTGAAAGAGGCGCTTTAGATATTTTTAGACACCTTCATAGTATTGATATTAAAAATTATATTTTTTGTGAAGATTATGACCCTAAGATAATTAATAAAAATGAACTAAAATATATTTTTACTACAAATAATAAAAAATTTAAGAATATCTTTAGTCAAGTTTCAATCAAAAAACAATTATTAGAATTAACTACTGATTATAAAATAGATTTAATTCATGTTTCTTCAAGGGCTCCTGCTTTTTTTCTTTATAACTTCATAAAAAATCTTTCTGTCACATATATTACAAGTTTCCATAACCCATATAAAAATCAAAATTTCATTAAAAAATATTATAATTCATTTTTATTAAAAGGAGATAAAGTTGTCGCAAACTCTTATTTTACCAAAGATCATATAAATCAATATTATGATTCACATAAGCCGGTTACTGTTATTCAAAGAGGCATAGACGTATCTTATTTCAATCCAGATATAATCGATCTTAATAGTATAAATGAGTTAAAGTTAAATTTGAAGATAGATAAAACTGATATAGTTATTATATTCCCATCTAGATTAGCCTCATGGAAAGGTCATGAATTATTTTTAAAAAACTTTTCGAAATTAAAAATTAAAAATACTCATTCTTTTAAAATTATTTTTTTTTCTAATAATGAAACTTTATCAATTAAAATTAAAAAATTTGCTTTAAAAATAGGACTAGACAATAAACTCATAATTGTTAACGAAACAAATGATATTAGAATCTATTATGCTCTTTGTGATTTCGTTGTGAGTTCCTCAGTAAGACCGGAGGGATTTGGTAGAACTGTATCAGAAGCACTATCAATGGGTAAATTACTGATAGCTCCAAATGAAGGTGGCACAAAAGAACAGTTGTTAAAGTTTGATAATAATCTGCTGTATGACGTTTCTAACTTGGAAAGTTTTAAAAAAGCTGTTAATTATGCAATGTCAAATTTAGAAAATAATCAAAATAGAAGAAGAAATTATATAATTTCAAATTTCTCATTAAATTCCATGATAAAAAAAACTATTGAATTGTATGGCATTAAATAAGGTACTGATTATTAAGCACGGATCCCTTGGAGACATTTTTATGTCATTAGATTCTATTAATAGTGTTTGTTCACATTTTGGTGAAAATGTATATTTTTGCACCACTGCCTCAGGAAAAAAAGTTCTCATGGATTTAGGTTTTAATTTTAAATATATCGTAGACTTTAGAAGCAAAAATCCACTAGTATTTATCTACACCATTTATAAAATTATCAAAGAAGACTTTGACTATATTGTTGATTTACAGAATTCAAGTAGAACTTGTTTTTATATTACTGTCTTAAATTTTTTTAGAAAATCAATTATTAGTAGCACTTGCAGCTCAGCAAGCCATAAATATACGCCTCCCCCCCACGGGACTCATCATGTAAGTCAAGGATTAAAAGAACAGCTTAAGATAATTAATATTAAAATTATAAAATTCAGTGACAACATTAAAATTAATGAAAATAACAATAAGAATTGTTCAGTATTGATTGTACCGGGCAGTTCAATTAGAGGAAAATATAAACGGTGGCCAATAGAATGCTTTAACGAATTAATAAAAGATTTTTTAAAAATAAATTTTAATTGTTATATTATCGGTGGCGATGAAGACTTGGATATAAGTTCAAAAATTCTCAAACATCCCCAAGTACATAATTTAATTGGATCATCACCATGGAAAAAAGTAATAGAATTAGCTTTAAATGCAGATATTGCTATATCTAATGATACTTCAAATATGCATTTAATATCAAGTTTAGGTTGCCCAACAATTGCAATTATGAAAAAAGGACCTCTGGTTGTTTCCAACGCTCCAAGTAATAATCAATCTTTTTGTTTTACAAATTCAGATATTTCTAAAATTAAACCAAACGAAGTCTTTAAGAAGGTTCTGAAAATTGTCGGCTAAAATAGCAATACTTCTCCCTTATAAAGAAAATTTTTCGAAAAATAATTCAGGTTCCGTCTCGTTGTTTGTTAAAGACATAAATCAAAAATCAATATATTTAAAATTTATTAATATTTATGGAAATACTATTTATAAGCCATCGCCAGGCTTTAGTTATAAGAACATGGAAACTACTTTCATGCATAGGTTTGGTAGAAATAAATTTCATACGAAGTCATTTATAAAAAAAATAAGGCTTAACCCTTCATTAAAATTAATAGAAATTCATAATAGGCCAATTTCAGCCTTAATGATTAAAAAAGAGTTGCCTAAAATGAAATTGGTTTTTTATTATCATAATGACCCATTATCAATGAAAGGCTTTATTAGTAATGAAAGTAGAAAAAAACTTTTAGATTCATGTGAGACTATTTATTTTGTAAGTGACTATATAAAAAAACAATTCTTAAATAATCTTAAAGCTAATAAAACTGATCATAAAAAACTATTAGTTTTATATAACGGTATTAATCCTTCTACGAAAAATAAAAAAACTAGAATTAAAAATATTATATTTGTGGGTCGCCTAGAAAAAAATAAAGGTTTTTTTGAGTTTCTAGAAGTTGCTTATAAAATATTAAATGAATTTACTGATTGGCAAGTAGATATATTCGGATCATCAAATAAAGGATTAATACCTATAAGTGAAAAATCTCAACTTAAGTACCATGGACATGTTAGCAATGATAAAGTATTAGAATATTTATCAAAATCATCAATTTCAATAATCCCAGCACTTTGGAATGAACCCTTTGGTAGAACCTTAATTGAGTCGATTAATGCAGGTTGCGCTGTGATTTCTTCACAAAAAGGAGGTTTATCAGAAATTTCTCAATATTTTGAATTAATTAAACTAAGAAATCCTTCTAAAATAAGTATTTACAATGCTATAAAAAAATTAATAATGACCCCAGATGAATTACAAAAACTTCAAGGCAACTCAATCAAGAACTCTCCCTTTAATTTGAAAAATATTATTACTTATCATGATAATCAGAGGTCACAATTGATCTCTCAAAAATAATATGAAATCAGTTTGAAGCCATTTATAAATAATAGAGGAAGAAAAAAAGATCTTCACAATATCAATTCTCAAATTAGATCAACTGAAGTAAGGGTTATTTTAGACGATGGTGAACAGCTAGGTGTTATGAAGACACAAGATGCTATTGATTTAGCTAAAAACAGAGCGATGGATTTAGTTGAAATTGCTCCAAATAATACCCCCCCAGTCTGTAAAATTATTAGTTATGGTAAATTTAAGTACCAAGAGCAAAAAAAGAAAAATGAAGCCAAAAAGAAGCAAAAAGTAATGGAAACTAAAGAAGTAAAGATAAGACCAGGCACGGGAATCCATGATTATGAAGTCAAACTTAGAAACGCAAAAAAATTTATAGGTGAAGGCAATAGGGTTAAATTTAGCCTTAGATTTAAGGGTAGGGAAATGGAACACTCAATTTTAGGCATCAATATGTTAAAGCGTCTCAAAAATGACCTAATCGACTTAATTAGAGTTGAAATGGAACCAAAAATAGAGGGCAGACAAGCCTTTTTAGTTGTTGCACCAAAGTAAATATGTTACAAAAATCTACATTTTAATCGAAGAGGCAAAAAGGGTATGCCTTAAGATTTAATATTAACTTATTTTTGAGGAGAAAAAATGCCCAAACTAAAAACAAAAAGTAGCGTAAAAAAACGTTTTAAAATTTCATCAAGTGGAAAAGTATTAATATCTCATGTTGGTAAAAGACACGGCATGTCAAAAAGATCAAACTCTTTTATTAGAAGCACAAAAGGAACAAGAGTATTATCAGAATCTGCATCAGGTATTGTTAAATCAATGATGCCATATGGGAAATAAATAGGAGAATATCATGCCAAGAGTTAAAAGAGGTGTCACCGCCAGAGCAAGACATAAAAAAGTTTTTGAATTTACTAAAGGTCATAGAGGAAGAAGAAAAAATGTTTTTAGAGTTGCAACGCAAAGTATGGATAAAGCATTGCAGTATGCCTACAGAGACAGAAGGGTTAAAAAAAGAGACTTTAGGGGACTTTGGATACAAAGAATAAATGCGGGAGTTCGTCAACACGGGCTTACATACGCAACTTTTATTAATGGTTTAAAAAAAGCTAACATTGAAATTAATAGAAAAATTCTTTCTGAGATAGCGTTTCATGAACCAATTGCTTTTAAAGCTATAGTTGAAAAAGCAAAATCAAGTTTAACGGTTTAATAAAATTTAATGGACGTTTCAAAAGTCCTCAAAGAATCATTAGACGAATTAAATAGTTGTGATAATGAAGATTCTATTCAAACAGTAAGGGTTAAATTTTTAGGAAAAAAAGGAATAATAACCGACCTATTAAAATCTTTGAAAAACCTTAGCGATGATGAAAAGAAAAAATTTGGACCTTCCATTAATATAGCTAAAGAAGAACTCCTTAATAAAATATATAATAAATCTTTAGATATTAATAAGAAAAGAATTGATGCAAAGCTCTCTCAAGAATCGATTGATGTAACTTTTCCACCTCCTGCTAGTAACTTAGGTAAACTCCATCCAATATCAAAAACCTTCAACGAAGTCATAGAAATATTTGGCGATATGGGTTTTTCAGTTGCTGAAGGTCCGGATATTGAAACAGATTTTAATAATTTTACAGCATTAAATATACCGGAAGACCATCCTGCGAGAGAAATGCAAGACACCTTTTATTTAGATCAAAAAGATGATCATAATAAGCCTTTTGTCTTAAGAACTCACACTAGCCCTGTTCAAATTCGGACTATGATGGAGAGTAAACCTCCAATCAAAATCATTGCACCAGGCAGAACTTACCGATGTGATTCTGATTCAACTCACTCACCAATGTTCCATCAGGTAGAAGGATTATTGATAAATGAAGATGCAAATATGGGGCATTTAAAAGGAAATTTAATAAATTTTTGTAAAGATTTTTTTCAAATTAATGATCTTAAAGTAAGATTTCGCCCAAGTTATTTTCCTTTTACTGAACCGTCAGCAGAGATGGATATAGCATATTCAATAGTTGATAGTCAGATTAAACTGGGAGAAGGAGATAAGTGGCTTGAGATTCTTGGTTGCGGAATGGTTAACCCTAAAGTTCTTGAAAATTGTAAAATTGATAGTTCTAAATTTCAAGGATATGCATTTGGACTTGGCTTAGATCGCATTACTATGCTTAAACATGGGCTAACAGATATCAGATCTTTTTTTAATGGAAATAATAATTGGTTAAAAGAAAATGGATTTAGTTTAGCAAGGATTTGACATAATGAAATTTACATATAGCTGGCTTTGTGATCATTTAGACACAAAATTAGACGCTAATAGTATTGGTGACATCTTGACTAATATAGGTTTAGAACTAGAAAATTTAACAGATTATTCTAAAACGCATGGGGATTTTGTTGTTGCTTCAATTATTGAATTTAAAAAACACCCTAATGCAGATCGTTTAAATCTTTGCACTGTTGATGATGGTTCTAAAAAATACCAAGTTGTCTGTGGCGCTAATAATGTTAAAAAAAATCTAAAAGGAATTTTTGCAAAAGAAGGCCTTTATATTCCAGGTATCGATTTGACACTAAAAAAAGGTAAAATCAGAGGTGAAATATCGGAAGGAATGATGCTTTCTGAAAGAGAACTAGGATTAAGTGATGAGCATGAAGGGATAATAGAGATTTCTGAAAATATAGTTGATGGAACAGATGCGGTTACTGCCCTAAGTTTAAATGATCCTATTTTTGAAGTTGCGATTACTCCTAATAGAGGAGACTGCTTGAGTGTTAGGGGTATAGCCCGCGATCTAGCCGCTAAAGGTTGCGGAACATTAAAAAATTTGAAGATAGAAAAAATAAAGTCTTCTGATTTTGAGAGTCCAATTAAATGGATGATAAAAGATGATGGAAATAGTTGTGAATATGTTTTAGGAAGATATTTTCGCGGTGTTTCAAATCTTAAAAGTCCTGAATGGCTTGTAAAAAAACTTATTAGTATCGGATTAAGGCCAATCAATATTTTGGCAGACATTACTAATTTCATTACTATAGACCTAGGAAGACCTTTACATGTATTTGATGCTGACAAGATCGATGGTGATCTAACTATGCGTCTAAGTAATGATGGTGACAAGGTGGATACGCTGGATAACAAAAATTACAAACTTTCAAACATAAATACAATAATTTCAGATTCAAAAAAAATTCATGGTATTGCAGGAATTATTGGAGGTCTTGAAAGTGGATGTAGTGAAAATACCAAAAATGTTTTTTTGGAGGTCGCATCTTTTAAATCATCTGGAATAGCTAAATCAGCAAGATCATTAGGAATATTCTCTGATGCAAGGCAACGTTTTGAAAGGGGCATAGATAAAGCTTTCGTTGAAAAAGGTATGGATTATGCTTCCTCCCTTATTATTAATTGTTGTGGTGGCGAAGCCAGTTTCACAGTTGATGCAGGGAGTTTAAACTCTGCCCCAGTTTTTATTGATTATGAGTTTGAAAAATTCACTAAAATCATAGGGTTTAGTCTTGATGGCCTTACTCAAATTAAATATTTAGAAAATTTAGGTTTTAAAATCTTAAAAATAAATACAACAAATTGTACTATTGAAGTCCCCACATGGAGAAATGATATAGAATCCTCAATTGACCTTATCGAAGAAATAATTCGCCTACATGGTTTTGACCATATTAGAGAAGAAAAAGTTATTAGTACAAATGAAGAAAAACTTAAAATTAAAAATTCTCCTTCTAATAAAAGATATAAAATTTATGAAAGATTAAAAAAAATTCTTGCTAGTGAAAAATATCAAGAAATTATTACATTTTCTTTCCATTCCAATCTCTCTCATTCAACTTTAAAAGGCTCTAAATCTTTAAGATTATCCAATGCCATTAGTGAAGAATTTAGCTATATGCGCAATTCAATGTTTGGTAATCATTTAAATGCTTTAGAAGAAAATCGAAAAAAAGGATTTGATCAACAGGGTGTTTTTGAAATTGGGCCTATATACGAAAATATTAATCTTCAGCATAATATACTTTCAATGATGACTTTTCCTATGAAGGGAAATAACACTGTATTTAAAAGTGAAATTTTTGGTTTTAATGAGCTTTCTAGTCAAATTTCAATATTGTTAAAAGAATTAAATTTTGATATGAAGCAATTCGTCATTAAGAGATCTGAGAATGAAATGTTTCATCCTGGTAAGTCTGCTGAATTATGGCAAGGAAAAAAATTAATAGCTCATTATGGAGCAATACATCCATTAATAGTTCAAAATTTTACTAAAGTTTCAGAAGTATATGCGGCTGAAGTATATATAGACAATTTACCTCTTGATTCAATCTATAATAATAAAAAAATCAGTTATTTTGAATCTAGTTACCCATATAGTGAAAAAGATTTCTCTTTCATTTTTGATAAAAATCAAAATTTATTTGAAGTTTATAAATCTGTTTTGGGAATAGATAAGAAACTAATCCATGAAGTTGATTTTTTTGACCAATTTTATTCTGAAGACATAGGAATAAATAAGAAGAGCATTACTTTTAGAATCAAAATCCAATCTAAAGACAAGACATTGGATGACAAAGAGTTGGAAGATATCTTTTCTAAAGTAATAGATACAATAATAAATAAGTTTGATGCGCAGTTAAGAAGTTAATGGAAATTTCTAAAATTAGAAATTTTGCTATTGTGGCACATATTGATCATGGCAAATCTACGCTTGCCGATAGAATTATTGAATATTGTGGAGGAATGGATGACCGCACTAAAAAAGATCAAGTTCTTGACTCTATGGATATTGAAAGAGAAAGAGGAATAACAATTAAAGCTCAAACAGTTAGACTTAAATATATCAACTCAGATAAAGAAGAATATCAGCTTAATTTAATGGACACCCCAGGTCACGTAGATTTTTCCTATGAGGTCTCTAGATCATTATCTGCGTGCGAAGGTTCAATTCTAGTTGTTGATAGTACACAAGGCGTTGAAGCTCAAACACTTGCAAATGCCTATCAGGCAATTGAAGTTAATCATGACATATTACCTGTCTTAAATAAAATAGATTTACCTTCCTCTGATCCAGAGAGAGTTAGGGAAGATATAGAGCAAACAATTGGTATCGACGCTTCAGAAGCACTCTCCATCTCAGGAAAAACAGGAGAGGGTATCCCAGCACTCGTAGACCAAATTATTCTAAAATTACCGCCCCCAGTATTTGAGGGAGAAGAGTTGAAAGCTCTCTTAATAGATAGTTGGTACGATAATTATTTAGGGGTCACAGTTTTAGTAAGAATTAAAGGAGGTAAACTTAAAAAAGGAATGAAAGTTAAGTTTATGTTCAATGACCAAATATATTTGATAGAAAGACTAGGTTATTTCACTCCTGAAATTAATTATTGTAATGAATTAACTCCTGGAGAAATTGGCTTTTTTAATGCAAGTATAAAAGCTGTTTCTGATTGTAAGGTTGGAGATACTATAGTTGATGTTAATAATAGTACAATTAAGGCATTGCCAGGTTTTAAACCGTCGTTACCAGTGGTTTTTTGCGGAATATACCCAGTAGATACATCTGATTACGAGCACCTTAAAGAAAGTTTAGGAAAATTAGCTCTTAATGATTCGAGTTTTGTTTATGAAAAAGAATCTAGTGCTGCTCTTGGCTACGGATATAGGTGTGGTTTTCTAGGCTTATTACATCTAGAAGTTTCTACTGAACGTTTAAGGCGAGAATTTGATTTAGATTTAATTACAACAGCTCCAGGTGTTGTTTATAAAATTATTAATAACAGAGATGAGGAAGTGGTTATCAGTAATCCAACTGAATTACCTGACCCATCACAAATAAAAGAAATTTTAGAGCCATGGATAAAATCAACAATTATTGTTCCGCAAGAATTTTTAGGATCTGTAATAACTCTATGTATAGATAAAAGAGGAAAGCAAACTAACTTAAATATTCAGAATAATAAAGTAATTTTAGAAATGGAGTTACCTCTCAATGAAATAGTTATAGATTTCTACGATAAACTTAAATCATACTCAAAAGGATATGCTAGTTTTGACTATTATGTTGAAGGGTATAAATCTGGAGACCTAGTAAGATTGAGTATTTTGGTAAATGGTGAACTTGTAGACGCATTCTCAAATATTGTTCACAGAACAAGAGCTGAATATATAGGAAGAAGAATATGTATTAAGTTGAAAGATTTAATTCCAAGACAAAATTTTCAAATAGCAGTGCAAGCAGCAATTTATGGAAAAATAATTGCTAGGGAAAGTATAAAAGCATTCAGAAAAGACGTAACTGCTAAATTATATGGTGGTGATGTTACAAGAAAGAAAAAATTGTTAGAAAAGCAAAAAAAAGGTAAAAAAAGAATGAAACAGTTCGGGAGTGTTGATATACCTCAAGATGCTTTTTTTGAGGCTTTAAAAATAAGTGAAGACTAGTTAATATTAATCTAATTCAAATTCTGCTTTGTAATCTAGTAATATATTCTTCGGTTGAAGTTCTTTTTTAAGAATATAATTTTCTATTATAAGAACATCCATGCCAGTTCCTAAAAAGCAATTTATAGCCTCCTTAGGTGTGTTCACTATTGGTTCGCCCCTAATATTGAATGAAGTATTTATTATTAAAGGTATCCCAGTTTTTTCTTTATATAGCTTAATTAAATCATAAAATTTTTTATTTGTATCTTCATGTACTGTTTGTATTCTGGATGAGTAATCAACATGAGTTACTGACTGAATCTTTGATCTTAAAATTTTTATTTTATCTAATCCCTCACAATCTTTAAGCAAATTTGAATTTAATCTTTTATCTGCTTTTATTTTGGAAACCATGAGCATGTAAGGACTTTGAGTATTAAGCTCAAACCATTCAGATAAATCTTCAAATAATACTGATGGAGCGAATGGTCTAAAACTTTCTCTAAATTTAATTTTTAAATTTAATTTACTCTGCATATTTTCTTCAGTTGCATCTGCTAAAATAGATCTATTGCCTAAAGCTCTTGGGCCAAATTCACT
>CAYZPP010000003.1:0-20851 GCA_964480315.1 uncultured Alphaproteobacteria bacterium
TGATGCAACAGCAATGTTATGTGCTGCTTTCCATAATAATGAGCTATACATAAGAGAGGTTAGAGCCGTTCGTATGGAATTTCCTGAGCTAATTAAAGAGATTCAAAACTTTACAATAGTAAACGGTTATAGTAATAGGAGTAGAATATATGTAGAGCCTAAAGCAAGTGGTAAAAGTATTGTACAGATGCTTAAACGGTCTACAGGGTTAAACATAATGGAGGATAAGCCACCAACTCAGGATAAAATAAGTAGGGCTAGTAGTATCTCCGCTTTTGTTGAGAGTGGTAGGGTAAGTATGTTAGACGGTAGATATATAGATAACTTCTTAAACGAGCTTAAAGGCTTTCCTAATGCTAAGCATGATGATATGGTAGACGTTTTAATAATGGCTATTGATAGGAATACAAACAGACGTAAAAAAGTTAGGGCTATGTCTTAATTCGCAAATCAAAAATAATTTATTACATTAGGGGCAAAACTAATAGATGGGAGATAAGATTAGGGTTAGACTAAATAAATCAGAGGCTGAGTTTATAGGTTTAAAAGTTAAAGAAAACGAAAACGGTAGGAATACAGCTAGATACCAAATTACAGAAAAACAACATCAAGAAGTAATAACCCTTAGGACTACACCAAACAAAAGAAAGTTTGTAGAAACTATTAAGAAGTTAGACAAAAACGGTCGTACAATCTCCAGCACAGAAAAGCTACAAAGTAAACCAATTGACGTTCCTGATAACTTTGAGGTAATTAAGGTAAGCACATCTAAGACTACAGGTCAACAGTGGATACAATACGCTCCAAAGAAAGAAACAATAGAGGAGGCTGTAGAAAGCTTTGACTTTAAAAGTATCATAGAGAAGTACATTAACCCTTTAGATACTTATGGATCTGATACGGTTACATACAAAAGTACTAATCTTAAAGACTTTGATAAGCTTATTATAACAGATGTTCACATAGGTATGGATACTGACATAGATAACAACACTATGTATAAGTCTGAGTGGGATAAGAAAGAACTATTTAAAACAGCTCAGATAGTAATAAATAAGACTTTAGAGGAGCAAGAGAGTGACGTTTTATATGTAGATGAGTTAGGGGATTTGTTAGACGGTTTTAACGCTCAGACTACTAGAGGTGGTCATGCTTTACCTCAGAACATGACTAATGAGGAGGCTTTTGATAATGCACTAGAATTTAAGCTTAAAATACTTTACGGATTAATAGGTAGTTATAAAGAGATACATTTTAACAATATCTGCAATGATAACCATAGTGGGGCTTTTGGTTACTTTGTTAATGAAGCTTTTAAACAGATTGCGGAGTTACAATTTAAAAACGTAACAGTAACCAATCATAGAAAATTTATTAATCACTACTTTGTTAAAGATATTTGCTTTGTGATTACACATGGTAAGGATGATAAGAGTTTGAAGTTTGGATTTAAACCGCATTTAGATTTAAAAGGAGCTGATAAGATTGACCAGTACTTAAAGCAAAATAAGATTTATAAAGATGCTGAGTTAATTATCTTTTGTAAAGGTGACTCACATCAATTATTATTTGATATGTGTTCTAGTGATGATTTCTATTACTTTAACTATCCAGCTTTAAGCCCATCTAGTAACTGGATAAAGAATAACTTTAAACTAGGTCGCAGAGGTTTTGTAAACGAGTCTTATAAAGGCTTAAAACATTATCAAAAGGTTCACTTTATTAAAAATTAATTATATTTAAGATATGGAAAAGAAAACAGTTAAAAAGAAAGTAGAAAAGAAAGCGGTAAAGCCTGTAAAGTTATCATTAAAAGATAAGTTAATTGAAACAGTTGTATTTATTGAGAACTCAGTAAAAGAGGAGAGAGGTAAAAGCCTTAATACTACATCATGTGCAAAACTTAACAAAGCAGCGTTTACTATTAATACTATTATTAAGACTCTATAAATGATTATAGTAACTATCCTAAACAAAGAGTATAAGTTAAGAAATGAGTGGGCTGATAACACTATTAAACAGATGTCATCCGCTCAGGATTATATTGACGCTATGCCTAAATGGTTAGAACAGTATATTTATTCAGACAAAGAAGATACACCAGTAAGTGAGGTTAAGTTATTAGAGTTCTATATTGATTGGATATTAATATTTTCAGACATACCTAAAGAGTATTTAGAGTCTGAGATAGAAATAAAGGACTCTAAAGACACTTCACTAATAGAACTGTTTAACTTAGTAGGTAAGTTTTTAGGAGAGCCTACAGAGGCTGAGGTTGGTTCATCTGATACTATCAATTTTGAAGGTGTAGACTATGTTTTTATAGAATCTGCTAAAACAGCTGGAGGAGTAGAGAAACTTTTAGGCGGTGCTACCTTCAAACACTTTGCAGAAAGTCAGGCATTATCTACGTTATTCCAAAAGAAACAGTATAGAAAGTGGGAATACATTGCTAGAATCACAGCAATACTATTTAGAAAGCATCAGGATGAGGAGTATAACGAGCTTAAAATAGATACACGATCTAAGAAGTTTTTAGACTTACCAGTATCAGAAGCATATAAAGCGTATTTTTTTTTGGACTCGCATATCAACAAATTACAAAGTTCTACCCTAACATCTTTAACGGAAAGAGCGGCAAACCAATTGGCTCAGCCTCAGAAACAATCGTTAAAAATGTTTATTGGCAAATTAAAGCCTATGAGCTATCTGAGAAAGGTATTTACACGAAAGACGGATTAAGTCCATTAGAAAGTGTTTATTATACCAATGTTTGGGATATAATGCAGTTTATAAGCATACAAACAGCTCAAGATACTTTGAAATATGAATCACAAGAGCTAGCACATAAAAACGCAAAACGTAGCAGATAATGGATAGAACAATGTTTATAGATCAAGTACTAGAATCCTGTGAGCTTTATAGATATGATATACTAGGTCAGTATGTTAAATACTATTTACTTGGTGTATCTGATAACCTAGTAAGGGTAGAGATGCGATACTTTGACGAACATAGCGAAGTTTGTACCACCTTAGAGTTTCAAAATGATGAGGAGTTAATAGATGCTTTAATAGATGAGTTATAATAATTTATTACTATATTAGCACTTCACACTAAACAAAAACAACATGACTATTAAGATTAACAACAAAGAACAAGAGCAAGAAACACTAGCTAGACTAGGTAATGATGGCTATAGATGGTCTACTGATGTTTACCCTATTGACTTTAAGCCTTCTTTATCTGAGAACTTTAATAAAATAGGATTTCCTTATATTATGTATATAAGTAATAATATTATTGATTGGGATTATGATCGTAAAGTAGAGTATATTAAAACAGATAATTCTAAGGTTAACGAAAACTTATTAAAAGAGAATGAGCTTTTAAAAGTACAACTATCTAATATTGAGGATTGGTTAAGAACTAGTATTACTGGTGTAGAGTCTGCAGAACACATATTAAACTTATTCTTTAACGATTAACTATGAAAAGAGTACTTGTTGCAATGCCTACAGCAGATAAAAAAGATTATTGCGTAGATGAGTTTATAGAGCAAATTAAGACGTTTACATATCCATTATATGACATCTTTGTATTAGACAATAGTAAAGACCCTAAACACGTTAAAAAGTTTTGGGATAACGGTATTAAAGCCGTTCACGAACCTATCAATGGTAACTTTAAGTCTGAGTTAGCTAGACATCAAAACATAATCAGAAACTACTTTTTAAATGGTGATTACGATTACCTGTTAATGTTAGAATCTGATGTATTTGCTGGTGAGTGTATCATAGAAAACTTAGTTAGTTATGCTGATGTTTACGGTGCTAGTATAGTTACCGCTACCTATGAAATTAGAAAGGAGGAGGATTTACTATGTTTAACCTCAACATCTGATAGGAGAGCTGTAAGAAGTGAGAAAATACTAACTAGAGAACATGGTTATAATATCATGGGGCAAGGTACTTTACCATTAAGACATTTATTAGTTGATCCTGATGCTAGAATAACCGCCACTGGAATAGGTTGTACATTGTTCGGTAGAGAGGTTTTAGAACAAGTAGAATTTAGGGTAGACTTAGAATTAAATGCTAATGCTTTTAGTGATACATTTAT
Organism: uncultured Alphaproteobacteria bacterium; assembly: GCA_964480315.1. Lineage (GTDB taxonomy): Bacteria > Pseudomonadota > Alphaproteobacteria > HIMB59 > HIMB59 > HIMB59. The sequence goes on from CAYZPP010000003.1 coordinate 4,123, forward strand.
TTTTACTGATGCTGAGAAATTAGGACATAAAATCTTAATTAATTCTAATCTTATATGCACTCATAACAAGTAATTTATTAAATTAGTGTTATGGATGAGATTATAGGAATGGCATTAAACCCTGAGTACTTTGAAACTGAGGAGGAGATGGATGGATTAAGTGATGAAATAGCAATGATCCATATAGCAATTGGACATATACCAACCTCAACAAAAATAGATTTTATAAAACAAAATTAACATTAAGCCAAATGAGTTTAGCCACTAAAAAAGTACTAGAGAAAGAGTTAGAAGTATTTAAAAGCCGTATTGAGTTCTTAAATAAATGGATGACAGCTATTAAAGAGAATAGTTACGAAACTGAATTAGATAGACTATCGTGCTTAAATGAGGTTTATAAATTAGAGAATGAAAGAGATTTCAAAGTTACACTAGTATCTCAAAGAGTTAGCCAAATAGAAACAATAAACCAGCAAGAGGAGTTAAAAACAAAAGCATCTAAAGAATTGCCCGATTTGATTAATAAGGCTGAAATCGTATTAGAGCAAGTAAGAGCGGATTTAATCGCTTTAAAGAGTTCTAAACCACTAAAGAAAGAAGCTAAAGAGCAAAGGTTAAACGGTATTAAAATGATTTCACTACAAATAGAGCAGATTGATACTATTATAATGGGTTGTATTGAGAGATATAAGGTAAGTAATACACATACTCAGTTATTAGCAGACTTTAGAGTATTAAATGAGGTGCTAAAGCTTAAGAAATGAGTTTAATAGCGTTATTGTTTACCTTGTTATTAATCAGGATAATAGTAAAGTTTATACGGAATAATTTCCAATAAACAAAATTTTTTACAGAAAGGGGGTTTAATTACCCTCTTTTTTTTGTACATTAGTTTTATCCAACTATGAGCCGTATATCTGAAAATATGGCTACAATAATAAATAATACAGACGGTATAGAGATCACTGATAACGGTGGTAGCGTCTATTTCATTAAGTATGAGAATTGTAAGCTCATAAAATCAGCAACTACTTTAAGTATTTATGATAACTCTAAAAGGAGATTAGGAGCTAATGCTTTAAGGTTCTCAAGTGCTGAGGTATCAAACCCTTCTACAGTTAATGTAGATGCTCTTTATTTATCAATTAGAAACTTTATAGATTAATGGCTACAATTACTAATTTAACTAGTGGTATTGAGGTAACTTTTGCTGGTGCAGTTACTTATATTAAACATAGTAATGTTAAACTTCTTAAAAGAGGTACTAACTTAAATATTTATGATAACTCTGATGATGATGGAAGTCAAAGAGGACAAGCTTACATAACAATACCTTATAGCGAAGTTACATCTCCAATAACTGCTAACATTAACGAACTTTATACAGCTGTTAAAGGTTACATAGATGTATCTAGCGGTGGTGGTGGTGGTAGTCAGCAACCTTTTACGTTTACAGCTGTTAATTACACAGATTTGTTAACTAAAACGGGTATGTCATCAGGTGATGTAGCTTATGTAAATGATGCACAAGGTACTCAGTGGTTACCAGGTACAATAGGAGGTAACTACTACCCTAATGGAATATATCTTTATACTGGTGGGTCTTGGACTTCAGACCGTAACGCTATATCTTATGAATTACATTTAGACGATGTTAGATTAGACGCTTTAGAAGCTAGGTTACAACTTACTGACGGAGATAAAGGAGATGTTACTGTATCTAGTTCAGGTACTGTTTGGGATGTTAATCCACCATCAGTTAATAGCGTAGTAACCGCAACAACTTTAACGCCTAATGTAGACCAGTACGATCAAGAGGATATAACAGACTTAGCTAGTGCTTTAACAATAGCAGCTCCAACAGGTACTCCATCAGTAGGAATGAAGTTAATAATTAGGTTAACAGATAACGGAACTAATAGAGCTTTAACATGGAATAATATTTATAGAGTTATTGGTGTTACATTACCAACAACAACAACAGCTGATAAGATTTTATACATTGGTTGTATTTATGATGAGGCTGGTAGTAAATGGGATGTTATAGCTATTAAAGAAGAGGTTTAAAAAGTAGTAATGATAAGTATTAAAAATTAAAAAAAAGTGATAACAATAATTACTAAAATAGAATTAGAGGGTACTGATAACTTAAACTATACTGATGTTGGTTACACTACAGATATAAGTATAATAAACGAGATTAACGAGGCTTATGATGTTTCTTTAGGTGTTTTTTTAGGTGAGAATAGAACCAAACTAGAAATAGGTGAGGTATCAATAAGTACTTTTTTTAGTGGTGTTAGCTATGTTAATGAAGCTAGAACAGAAGTAGATACTATTGAAGGGTCAGGACTTACAGAAATAACCAATACAAATCAATTGTAATGGCTGCACCTACTAAAGGAAATACAACCAACGTAAATCCAACTCCAGGAGCAAGTTTTTACCAGTTTACGCATAATCAAAATACTGGTAATGATGGTATGGTTATAGTTCAGTTAACTATGGCTAACACTGTTACACCATCAACGGCTACTTATAACGGTGTAGCAATGACTAGATTGTACACTATTAACAGAGGTGGATTAAGTCAAAGGATGGCTTTCTATTACCTTTTAAACCCTCCTACAGGTAACAATACGTTAAGAGTTAACTTTAGTGGTAATCAATGGAACCCAATATCTTTACACGCTAGAAGTTTTACTAATTCAGGCGGTATTGGTGCATCTTTAAGGAGTGGAGGAAGTTCTAGCCCAAACACTAAAACATTAACAGTATCTCAAGATAGTTTAATAATGATAACGTCTTGTTCTGTTAACCAAATACTATCTCAGCAGATACCAACGGGAGTAGCTCAGTTATTTACAACTCACAACACTAATAGACAAGTAGCTACAGGATCCATATCAATTGATGTAGGTGAGAGTGCTGGGTCTGTAAGTTTAACAGCCGTTTGTACCTTTGGTAACATAACACTAGATAGAACAGAAATACTAGGATTAAATACACCTCCTACCGATACGTCAGGTGGTGACTTCTTCTTATTAATGTAAATAAATTAAATAATAAGATGGAAAGTGTTTTAAAAGAGTTAGCAGAGAATTTAGAGGGGGGAGTAATAACAGCTTTAGTTATATTGGTTTTAGCTTTTATGTGGATATTTAAAAAGAATATACCTACATGGGTAAATACCATTTTAAGCGTAAAGAATAAGTTAACTATTAAGTCATTAGAACATCATGACATTTTTAATACCTGTGCAAGGGTAGAGAAAGAGGTATCTTTTATGAAGTTCTACACTCATGGAGAATATGACATTTCTAAAAGTAAGATGTGTAAAGACTTTGTAAAGTATAAGATTAAATTATGTTCAGAAAGCTTTAATAACATACTTAAAGAGGATATTGAATCCATGAAATCTGATGAGTTTAAAATGTATATAATAGAATCTCAAACACAAATGCACGTTAATTATATTGGTGCTATTGTAGATGAGTGGAGGGGTAAAGGTATTGCCGAAGATGATATAAAGTACGTAGTTGAGTTATTTGAAAAGTTTAGGTATGATGTTGTAAAGGCTTTTGAATATAGAATCAATTCAATATTTAGTACAACTAGCCATAAAAACAATACAAGACGGCTATTAGCTATCTTTGAGATGTGGGCTTTTGGTATTGATATGCTTCCTAGAGATATGCAAATAACTTTTGAAACTTTAAACGGTAGATTTAAGGAAATAAACTACTAAGTAAGTCTTATTTAGAATCAATCTAAATTATTTTAGTATATTTAAATTATGGCTGATTACAGTAATATAATAGACGAATTACAGATAATAGCTAATGCCTTTGATGATGTTAGCTATTTTCTTTATAACCGAGTTAGTGCTGTAAATGGTACTCAAAATGCTAAAGGTTATCCATTAATTCTAGTAAACTCTACTCCTAATACTATACGAGGTGATATTAATAATTCTTTTTTACCGAATAATAAGCGTTTTACCCTTGATATCTTTTGCTATAATTTGCGAAATAGAGATGTACAAGCGGTTAAGACGATGCAAAAGAGTCAAGCGGAGGTAGATGCAATATTAGATAAATACATAGCTGAGGTAATTAGACGAAATATATCAGGAGCTAATGGATTTAGTATCGTAGAGTTTAACACAATAGGCGGTTTTATGGCTCATGATGTTCACAATGATAAATTAGTAGCATCTAAATACTCAATAACAATAGAATTAGACTCAAACTGTTTAACTGGTACATTTAACTATTAATGCTAGACTTTTCTAAGGTAGAAAATATGATAATTAAGGCTTTGCAAACTGAGTTAATCGGTCAGGGTCATAAATCTAGTGGTGAGTTAATTAGCACAATAGAGGGTAGAACTATGCAGTTACCTGATAATGTAGTTATTGAGATACTAATGCAAGACTACTCTAGGTATGTTAATGATGGTAGAAAAGCTGGAGCAAAGAAAGTACCTATAAGTGTTTTAGTAGATTGGATAGAGCGTAAAGGAATAGCAAGTGGTGACAAGGATATAAAGAATATGGCTTTTGCTATTCAAATGAAAATATTTAAAGAGGGTTCCCCAACTCAAGACAGTTTTCAGTTTAGTAATAACGGTCGTAGAGCTGGTTTTATAGACTTTGTAATACTTACTGAAATAAACCCAATAGTAGACGCTTTAGGTAAAGAAGTGTTTAGAAATGTAGATGAGATAGTAACTGATATAGTTCAAGACTATAATAAAGATAATAAGTAATGGCAATAACTTTAATAACAGCTCCAACATCTCCAGTACTAGCTTATAGTCCTGTAATGTTTCAGTTAAATAGTAATAACGCTGATATAGTACACTTAATAATTGAAACGGTAGTATCTTATGATGGTAGTGTTACAAGTATTAGAAAGTCAGCAACAAGCATACAACCTAATTTAACTACTACTAATGAGTTTACTTTTGACGTATCTGATATATTAAGTGCTAACCTTAGTTTTATTTTAAAGACTTTAGGAGCTAGTGCAGTTATAAATGATACTGATAACTTACAGTTTAAAATAAAGGCTTATGAGGTTACTGAAAACCCAACAACTAAGCTATTAGAAACTAACTACGATCCAGCAGATGCAAGTAATACTAATTTCAATTACCAAAGTTCTACTTTTGCTGCTTTCAATTGGAGTGAGAGTCATTTTAGCCTTAATAGTTTTAATTTGTCTGATTACTCAATGGTTTCAGATGATAAGCTATTCCTTACTGAGGGTACTAACCCAAAAACTATAGAACTTAATCAAAATGAGTTCTTAGGTATGGCTTATGCTGTATCTAGTGGAGGTGTTAAGAACTATAAAATAGAGGTATTAACATACAATAGTGTTAACGCTTTATTAAACACTGATTTAATAGATGTAACGCAATGGAATCAGGTTAACATAAATTCATTAACTGACCCTTATTTAGACGCTCCTGTAGGTACTCAAAACCTTATTAACGCTGGTATTAGTTTAACCAATGTTGCATATTATACAATTAGGTTAATTAATGATGATGGCGATAGGTCAGAATTAAGAAGATATAATATAATTGAAGGATGCCCAACAGATTTAAGAGTACATTTCGTTAATAAGTTTGGTAAACAAGATAGTATAACGCTAAAAGGTAATCAGATTGAGGGATATACAAACAAATCTACTAGATATCAAAAGGCTTTAAGTAGTACTTATAGTTCTAGTGATTATGGTAGTGCTGTTGTAAGAAATACAAAGGTTAAAAACTTTACGGCTTATTCTAAAACAATTGGTAGAGATACCCTAGCTTTTGCGCAAAGTATGTTAACTAATAACATGGCATGGATTGAGGTAGATAGTAGTTACTTTAGTATCATTATTGATGATGGTAGTGGTGTAAAAGTTAATGAGCATAATATGCCTATACAATTTATTTTAAATTTTAGTTTAGCTAATAACGAAAGAGGTTTAAGAGGATGAATGACGTAGTAATTAGAATATTAGATACTAGTAACACTGTATTAGGTGATTTAGACTTAACTAGCTTTACTGACTTTCCATTAGTACTTACTAAGGGTATTGTAAACCTAGATAACTTAAAAGCTCGTACCGGTACATTTTCAAAGACTTTTAAAGTACCTAATACTAAAAACAATGCTAATCTATTAAGTAATGTAGATAACATCAACAGTAGAAAGGATTATAGAGATGCTTTAAACCGTAAACCCTGTGTTATAATAGTAAGCGGTACACAAATAGATAAAGGCTTTATTCAAGTAGGTAAAGTATTTGACGGATTTGAGTTAGATAGTTATGAGTTAGTTTTCTTTGGTAATAATATTGATTGGGTTAAGGGTGCTAGTGAGTTAAAGTTAAACAGTTTAACATATAGAAATAATTCTCAAACTTATGATATTGACGGTATAAACGCTGCTAACTTTTCAAATGTATCAACATATGATCACGCTTACCCATATATTAGTAGAGGAGGTAACGAAAGCCTTAATAATTCTGAGGTAAGAGATTTCTTTCCTTGTTTGTATATGAAAGGGCTATTAGAAACTGGTTTAAATAGCTTAGGTTGGAATATTAGCAGTACTTTTTTAGATGATGCGGATATAAGTAGGCTTATTTGTGATATTAACGGTGATATGACCGTAAATAAAGACATTATTGATCAGTCTAAAACTAGAGTATCTTTAACATCTCCAGTATCTACACTAGGATTCAATAGGCTAGTGTTTCATGATGACTCTACACCTCCTAATAATGATGTTAATGATAATTATAATTTAGTTACTGGATATTATACTATACCAACTACAGGTAGATATAACTTTAAAGTAACTTTAAATACTGGAGATTGGACTTTATCTAGTGGTGTATCTAGTGTAAATTTAAAGGTTATAATAGCTCAACAATTTGGATCTACGGTAGGTGCAAAAGGTGAGTTAACTAGAAGTATAAAAGCTAATCAAGATGATCAAGCTAGTTATGATATTTCTGCATTATGTGACGCTGGTCAAACTATATCTGTATGGACTAGATGGACTAGACCGCTTAATCAAACTTTCAATTTTAAAACAGGTTCTTTTTTTGAAGTTCAAAGAAGTGCCGAATTAATTGAAGGTGATAATTTCTCTTTAAATGAAATAATACCTAGTAATATAAAACTACTAGATGTTATTAATGATTTTACTAGAATGTTTAATATTTACTATTGGACTGATGTAAAGACTAAAACAATATACTTAGAGCCTAGAGATACTTTTTTTGAAAGCAAAACAAGTGCTTTAGATTGGACTAATAAGTTAGATATAGGAAAAGGTTATGAAGTAGACTACATAAGTAGCTATAAAAGAAATATAACCTTTGGATATAGAGATTTAAGTAATGATGAATGGCTAAAAGGTTGGGAGGGTGCTAACAGAAGAACATACGCTAAATATACTCATGTATTGCCTGATAGGTTTGCAGAGGGTACAACAGAGGTTAAATTAGATTTATTTAGTGCTACTTATGCTCATGTAGCATCAGAGGTTACACCTATTGTAGGTGGCTCTTATAATTCTAACATAGCTCCAACTACTTTAAAGATTTGGAATGAATATTTAACAAACGGTAACATACCTAGTGAAAGAATAGAAAGCTATAACGCTAGAGTTTTCTTTTTTCAAAACGCTCAGCAATTATCTCCTGATGGTACTACTAGAATATTTAAGTTAAACGGGTTAACTACAAACTTTACACCCTATGGTATATTTGAGGACTGGAATAATACAAATTCACCTCAAAATTTAAGCTTTACGGGTACTGATGGTTTATTTTCTACCTATTACTCTAATATGCTTAAAAACATTGAAGAGGGAGGTAGGCTAATAGCTTATTTTAATTTAACTAGCTCAGATGTAGATAATTTAGACTTTAGGAAGTTAGTGTATATTAATACACCTAGTAAGGTTAGCGGTTACTACTTAATTGAGCAAGTAATAGACTTTAACCCAATAAAAGACGGATTAACAAAGGTTAGTTTGTTTAAGTTTGAGAATTTAGGGAGTGTAGCTATTGATGGTACACAAGAAGGTAATAACAGTAGTGGAACAGATAACAGTAATACACCAGCACCACTACAACCAATATACGTAGAGGACGGAAGTAATTTAATAGAGGTTTATATAGAAAACCCAGTAACAGGATTAATAGAACCAGTTTATAGATAAGTCATGGCAGATAAGGTAGTAGCAATTAAGATAGACGTACAAGGTACGGCAGATCAAAAAAGAAAACTAGAGGGGTTAGAAAAGACCTTACAAGGTTTAACAGAACAACAAAGAAAGCTAAAGAAACAGTTAAAAGACGGTGCTATAACTCGTGACCAATACGCTAAAAGTATTGCTAAAGTTAATTTAGGTTTAAAAGGTACTAGACGGCAGTTATTAGTAACTAGACAAGCTATGTTAGGTATTGACGGATTTACTACTAGACTAGGTAAATCTTTCGCTAGGTTAGGTACTTCTATTAGTGCTGCTTTTGTTGGTTTGTTTGCGGCTCAAAAGTTGTTTCAAGTTGTAAGTGATGGTGTAAATACTATTAAAGATTTTGAGCAACAAATGGCAAAAGTCAAAGCTATTACAGGAGCTACTAATGAAGAGTTTCAAGATTTACAAGCATCTGCTAAAGACTTAGGTTCTACTACTCAATTTACAGCTAGTCAAGTAGGTAAACTACAAGAGGAGTATGCTAAACTAGGTTTTACTACTAAAGAGATATTAGATGCCTCAGAAGCTACATTAGAATTAGCAACCGCTACGGGTTCAGACTTAGCACAATCTGCTAAAGTTGCTGCATCTACTATTAAAGGTTTTGGATTAACAGCTAAAGACACTCAGAAAGTAGTGGATATAATGGCTAAATCTTTTACTAGCTCTGCTTTAGATATTAATAAGTTTGAAACTGCTATGAGTTCGGTAGCTCCTGTTGCTGCTGCTGTTGGTTTTAGTATTGAGCAAACTACGGCTAGTTTAGGTATCTTAACTGATGCTGGTTTTGATGCGAGTACAGCTGGAACGGCATTGAGAAATATACTTTTAGATACTCAGAAAGCTGGTATATCAGTAACTGAGGCTTTTAGACAAGTTAGAGAAAGTACAGACCCAGCTACAAAATCTTTAGATTTATTCGGTAAAAGAGGTGCGGCAGTTGGTTTAACACTTGCTAAAAATGAGGATAAAGCTAATGCATTTGCAAAGTCTTTAGAAAACGCTGGAGGTGCTGCTTCTGCAATGGCTAGAATAGTAGGTGATACTTTAGATGGTGATTTAAAACGTCTAAGCTCAGCATGGGAGGGTTTAATACTTAACTTTTCTGAAACTGATTCATTAAGGGATATTGTACAGTTTACAACTGATTTAGTTAGTGGGATTAGTGGATTAACTAAAAATGTTTATGAGCAATCTGATGCTATGGAGGATCAAAGGGCTACTATTAGCGTTTTAGTTGGTAGGATAACATCCCTTAACGAAGGTACTGAAGATAGAAAAAAGTTAATCAATGAGTTAAACGCTATTAGCCCTGATTTCCTAAAAGGCTTAGATCAAGAGAACTTAAAGAATGAAACTTTAGCTAAAAGACTTAAAACGGTTAATGACCAATTGGTTAATAAAATAATAATACAAAGAAAAACAGATGAAATAGACGCACAAGCGGAGAAAACAACCGATAAAAAAATAGCAAACAGGGAAGCTTTAATAGAGCTAGAAAAAAGATTAGACGAGCGAAAAGCTAAAGGAGCTAAATCTATAGAAAGAGCTAGAAAAGGCGAGCTTAGCAGGCTTTTAACAACACAAGATGCCGTAGATAACTTTATAAAAAGTGAAGAAAAAAGACAAGCTATTTATACTGATTTTAACAAAAGTACAGTTCAAAGGGCTCAAGCTATTAACGCACTATCTAAAGCAGAGAAAACTGCATCTATTTTCTCTGAAAACCTTAACGCATTAATATCAAAAGCGTTTTTAGCAGAACAAGAGCTAAATGATGAAAAGAAAAAATCAGAAGTTTTAATAAGTGAAAGAATAAAATTAGAGGAGGAGTTAGGAATAACTACTGAAAAATCCACTGATGCTGATAAAGATGCTGCTGCTGCTGCCTTGAATGCTGCTAATGCTAATAAAGAACTAGGTAAATCATTTAAGTTTATAGCTGAGGAGTTAGAGGATCTTGATGATGATAACGAAAAGTTTGAGGAGAATTTTGTAGACATTAATAAAGGTAAAGAAGAATCTCAACAAGCGTTTTTTGACTTTATAGATGAAGGTTATCAAGAAAGTTTTGACCTTAACCAAAAACTATTAGATCAGGATGTAGAAGCTTTTGGAAAGTCACTTTTAGACAAACAAAAACTAGAGGAGGATAACGAAAAGCAAAAAGCTATAATTAAGCAAGAACTAATAAAAGGGGGTATAGAGGTTGCTAACGCTGCTGCTACTGCTTTAGTTGATGTAGCTGGTAGGAAAGCAGAAAGAGAAAAGGATATAGAACTTTCTAACTTAGACGCTAAATTAGAAAACGGTTTAATAACTCAGGAGGAGTTTGAGTCTAAAAAACTAGAGATAGAAAAGAAAGCTTTTAAACAGAAAAAAAAGCTAGAGTTAGCTAATATTGCTATATCATTAGCTACTGAAATTGCTAGTATTCAAGCGGCTGCAGCGGCTAACCCATTAAACGCTGTTACTTTTGGTGGTGCTGGGTTAACACAATCTAGTGTTTTAACTGGTATTGCTATTGCTAAAAGTGCTGTTCAAGCTGGTATTGTCGCTAGTCAATCATTTGCTGAGGGTGGATATACAGGAGGCGGAGTTGGTACTCCTGATGCTACTGGATTCCGTCAAGCTGGTGTAGTTCATGAGGGTGAGTATGTTGTACCTAAGAACGTATTAGAGTCTAACGGTGGTAGTAGATTAGTTGGTGCTTTAGAATCAATGAGAAACAACAGACCGCAACCGTATTTAAGTGCTGGATTTGCTAACGGTGGTTTTTCTAGTGGTGGTAGTGGTTTAGACTTAACAGATATGGAGAATAGAATATCAAAAGCTGTTATTAGTAGTATTGGTTCTATTCAAGTTGTAAATGTTGCTACAGAAACAACTACACAAGCTAATAGAGTTAATAACATTCAAAGTGAGGCTACATTTGGGTAAATAAAAAAGGAGGGTGTTTTAAACCCTCCTTATAACCTATCTACTAAACAATACTACTCGCAAAAGTTCTACTAATATACTCTATTTTATTTAATAAATGGTTATATTTGTTTTATGCTACTAACTAAACTATTCGGCAAAGCTAAAAACTACACTAGTGACATACTAGATAGCAAATCAAAAAAACAAAGATTAGATACTTGTAAGTCATGCACTAAATACAGGAAAGACTTTACATTTTTACTAATATTTAAAAAGAAAAATACACCTCAATGCGGTATTTGTAAATGTGCTATTAATGATAAGATAATATGGGAGGATGAAAAATGCCCTAGAGAATTATGGTAGACTTTGACGTAAACGAGAATTTAAACAACATAACCCATGAGGAAAGAGATAATATAAAAGAAGCTATTAAAAAGGTGCTAGGTAAAATGCGACCTGATTCAATAAGCTTAGATTATTTATTCCAAATGTTTAAAGATAATATAGATCCAAAATTTGACGGTAAATGTGGAAAATGCAAAAAAAGAGTGATAGGTTATTGGAATCAGAGGTTAAGGAGTTGGGAGATGTATTAACACATACTTTATACTCTGTAATAGATAAGGCTTTAGATAGTAGACACGCAATAACAATACTACTAGACAAGGGTTTAATTAATGAAACAGCTATAAGAGATATAGCGGTAATTAATGACTTTGATAAGATGTATAATATTCCATTAGCTAAAAACATGGATATATATTATAACCTATCTGTAAAGTATGATTTATCAGTAAATCACATCAGGAGAATAATAAGAGATAGATAACTATTTTAAGGAGGTAGTTTAATTGGGGTAGCTTAACGGTTACCCTTTTTTTTGTTCATTACTTAAACATTATGTTAAACAGATTATTGTAATGTTTGCAAAGATGAAATGGTATAACGTAAAAAATTCTATTAATAATCTTTCAATCTCTATTGATGAGGAGATAGGTTCGTTTGGTGTTAATGCTAAAGACTTCATAGAAGAGGTACAAAGCAATGGATCAAAAAACATTGAGTTAACTATAAATAGCGGTGGTGGTTCTGTATTTGAAGCCTTTGCAATTTATGACTATCTAAAAACATCTAATCTAAATGTAAATGTTAAAATAGTAGGTGTTGCGGCATCTGCTGCATCTGTTTTAGCTCTTGCTGGTGATACTTTACCAACAATGACTGAGAACAGTGTAATAATGATACATAACGCTTGGATGCCTGTAATTAGTATGCAAGGTATGAATAGTGACGAGATTAGAGATTATCAGAAAGAACTTGAGAAAGATGCTAAGTTAATGGACTCTTTAAATTTAAAGATTGCTAAGATTTACTCTAATGCGACTGGTTTAGATTTAGAAATAGTTCAAAAGATGATGAGCGATGAAACTTGGATATTTTCAGAGGAGGCTTTGGAATTAGGTTTTGTTAGCGAAGTTAAAGAAGGTAAGAAAATAGCAGCTTTTGCAAGTGCTAAAGACTTAGCTAAAATGGGGTATAAAAACACTCCATCCAATTATGTAAATCAATTAAATAACGTGAATATGTCAGAGAAAAATGAGTCTATTTTAGACAAGTTAAAAGCTCTAATCTCTAATGAGGGTGCTAAAGAAGTATCTAAAGAGGTTGCAGAGCCAAAAGATGCTCTTGATATTGACGCTTTAAAAGCTGAATTATCGGCTAGTATTAAAGCTGAATTATCAGAAGAGTTAGAATTAGTTAAAGCTGAAAAGTTAGAGCTAGAAGTAAAGTTAGAAGCTGAGAAAGCTGAGGTTTTAGCTAAAGCCGATGAGGTTGAGTTAGCTAAGAAAGAAGTAGAGAAAGCTAAAGCTAGCAGAGATGTATCAGAGGCTAAAGCTGATGTTACTGAGGAAATTAAGAAAGAAGTTATCGTAGATGAGTTGGGTAGTGCTATCATCAACGTGTTAAAATCAATGCACTAGAAACTAAATTATTTAAAAAAGAATGGCAAATTTTATTACACAATCAATTTCTAGTACGTATAGCGGAAAGGAATTTACAGAGATTTTATTCGCTCCACAAGAAGGTTCGGATGACTTACAAGGAATTAGAGTAATTCCAAACATTAAAGTTAAGGCTAATATGTACCTTAACTCAACTTTAACTAAGATTGTACGATCTTATTCTACTTGTGGTTTTTCTGCTACTGGTGGTGTTACTGATGTTTCTGATAGAACTTTAGAAGTATCTAAATTAAAGGTAAACCTTGAGGAGTGTGGAGATGCATTTTATGGTACTATCTTTGAAGAGTTTTACGGTGCTGGTACTGCTATTGATGACTTACTGCCTACTGTAGTTGGTGAAATCGCTAGAAAGAGAGTTGCTGAGGGTATTTCTGATGATAACGGAAGATTAGCATGGTTTGCTGCTTCATCTGCTGCATCTGCTGATTATAACCAATTTGATGGACTTATCCAGCACTTTGTAACTGATTCAGCTCAATTAGGTCAGTATGTTGAAATGACTGCAATCGCTAACGTTGAAGATACTAACGGTGTTTTAGTTACTGATGGAGCTTATGAGCTTATGAAGTCTGCATACCAAAACCAAACTAAAGTATTAAGACAAATGCCAAATGCGTCTAAATCTTTTAGAGTTACATCTACAATCGTTGATAACTTAATGACTACTTTCGAGCAGTTAGGAACAGGAAACGCTTTAGGATTAGCTATGTTGAAAGAAGGTCAATCTTTAACTTTCAGAGGTATTCCAGTTGTAGAAATTACTGGATGGGATACTCAATTAGCTGATGCTGCTAACCCTAACTCAGGTGGTTTAGGTGCTGATATTGGTGCTAACATGATGGTTTATACTGTTAACGATAACCTAGTATTAGGTACTGATGTTAATGATCCATCTGCTCAATTGAAATTCAGAAGTAATGATGATGATGATGAATTACTAAAAATTATTGCTAAGTACAAAATGGGTACTCAGTTTGTTTTTGGAGAATTAATCTCTTTCTACTTCTAAAAAATAAAAGCCCCTCCTTAGTGGGGGGTATTTTTTAACTTATAATATTATATAAAAATGGCAGAAATTACGACAGACATTCTATTAGCTTGTGCTGATGAGAATAGACGAGGTGGTATAAAGTCTGTTTATGTTATCAATAAAGATGATATAACTAGCTTTACAGCTTCTACGGTTGCTGGAGAATACGCTTACACAGCGGTTACTTTATCTAGCACAGACGATAAATTTTACGAAATTGAAGGAGAATTAGAGGGTAAATCTTATTCTAGTGAAGGATCAAGAGAGAACGGTTCTATTGCATACGAAACTACTTTAGAGGTGTTTTGTCCTAAAATGGAAAAGACTAAAGCTTTTGGAATTAACGAATATGTTGAGTCTTGTGGTTTAGTAGTAATCTTTGAAACTTATAACAAAGAAACAGCAGATAATAAAGCTTTTGTTTTAGGATTTGATGAGGTTATGGGTAAAGATGCGTCAGTTGATGCAATCGCTAACGAAGTATTAGAGGGTGAGTTACAAGGGCAAAATGGTTACACAGTAACATTTGCTGGTAAACAAGCTCAAATAGTAAGAGAATTTGTAGGAACAATCGTAACTAACAGTGGTGGTACTGTTTCTTTTGGTTCATAAAAACTTTGGCTTATAGTGGATAGTTACGAGAGTAACGAGGGGTATAACTTGATTGTTATACCCTTTTTTGTTGTTAAAAACAAACACATTAAAACGTGTTTTAACATTCTATAACAACAACCCGAAAAGGGCAGTTTGTTATTTCAATGTTAGCATTAATACTAAGCTCCTGCAATAAAGTCACCTTTATCATTGTAATGAGATAGTACATATTGTCTAAGTCTGAAGGGTAATTTACAAACCTTATCTTGTATCTGCTTATACACATCATCAAGCGTGTATCTACCATTCATATAGTCTATTACTGAGTTTCTCGTATTAATTGCTTTCTGTTGTTTGGGATATGGTTTAGAACTCCATTCGTTATCGTTATCAGGGTTTGTATAAACTCCTTCAAACTCTTTCATATCTGAACCATCCGCTGTTGTTCCTGTGTAAATTGGCATAATATATTTATTTTTATCTATTAATAATCCGTACAAATGCTAACAAGTATTAATAACAACCGAAAAGGCAGTTATTACACTTATCATTATGAGTAAAGCTCCTTAATGTATGCTTTTAATTCATTACCTGTAAATAATTCTAACACTTCAGTTTTATTATCGTTAACTATCTGCTCTAAGTCGCTACTACTCATAACATCAAGTAATTTCAAAAGCATTTCGGTTGCATCTGTTGTTGTAACTGCACCTAAACTAACGCATTCAATTATACTGTGTATTCTTTCTTTTCTTTTACTCATACTTCAAAAATTACTTGTAAACATTATAATTAACTATTCCTTTCTTTTGTATATTGAATTAAATCTTCAACCGTTTCAGCGTTTTTACATTCGGGGCAAATAATTATAACATCATCTAAATCAACATTATTAACTACTTTTTCTAGTTCTGTAATATACCTTAGTACACTAATTGGAGTTGTCATATAATTCTCTTCACAATTATTTTTCCAATAATTAAGGTCTTTATCTTCTTCTTTAATCTTCATAATTATCTCTTTAATTCGTTAATAACATTGTTTAGTTGTAGCATTAGGCACAATTAAAACATACTCGTTTGTACATTTGGTTTATAATTTGCGTCATAGTTTGTGTTTTCCATTTTAGGGTATTTCTCTATTTTGTATAAAAGGTCTTTTTTAAATTTCTTCTTTTGTGTTTTACTTCCTATGAAATAAACATACTTGTTTTTTTGGTTTCTTTTTTTAAACTTTAAAGAGTCGCCATACTCTTTTCTTATAGCATCCATTCTATTTTCTACACCTCTAAATTTATCAGTTATAGTGCTTTGGTGTAAGTGTTCCATTCCTTCAACTGTTATATCATTTTCGTGTTTTTGAGTTTCGCCAACGAAATAAAAATTCGCAGCTTGATATATGTACCCATTATGACCAAAGTCTTTATCAGAGTATGATAATATAATAGATGGTTTGGGCATTAATTTTAAACATTGAGAAACAAAAAAAGAAGTTGAATTTTTTTCCAAATCATCATTTTTTATAAGTCTGTTTAATTCCCATACATATTTAGAATTTTCTTCACCACATACACCTGTTCTTTGTAGTGGCATTGGTGGTTTACCGAAAGAACATACACCTACTGTTAATCCATCTTTTACAAGTTCAAAACAATATGATATACTTGGGACTCTTTTAGCATAGTGTTTTTTTAAAAACCACTCTTTTACTATTTCGGCTTTCACACTTCTTACTTTATATTTATTCTTTATACTCATATTATTTTAAATTAAAAGTGCCTAACATTAGCTAAAAACACATAGAAAAAACGTGTTTTAGCCTAGTCATTAACAAGCATTATCACAACTACCTGTGTAATTACAATAACTCGACCATGAGCAA
>CAYZPP010000004.1:0-20379 GCA_964480315.1 uncultured Alphaproteobacteria bacterium
CTAAGACTAAATATTAAAATTGATATTTTTTTAACTTTTATACTCATTAGATTATTATTATTAATTAAATTGAAAAAGTCAAACGTGTTGACCTGCGGTATAGCCTGAAGACCATGCCCATTGAAAATTATAACCACCTAAATGGCCAGTCACATCAACCACTTCTCCAATAAAATAAAGACCTTGATTATCACTAGACATCATTGTTTTAGATGATAGTTCGTTTGTATCTACGCCCCCCAAGGTTACTTCTGCTGTTTTATAACCTTCGGTTCCTGTTGGAAAAATTTCCCAATTATTAATTGATAGGCTAATTTTCTGAATTATTTTTTTTGGTATATCGGCAATTTTACCTGAAATTTTAAGTTCATCACAAATAAATATAGCTAAACGTTTTGGAATAATTTCAGAAATTATAGAAATAATATCTTGTTTTGGATGAGATGATTTTTTTATTTCTAGTAAATCTAAAACTATACTTTTTGGAACCAAGTTTATCTTAATATTTTCTTTTAGTTTCCAATAGGAAGATATTTGTAAAATTGATGGACCACTTAAGCCTCGGTGCGTAAATAACATTCCCTCTTCAAAAATATTTTTTTTAAAAGAGACTGCCGCTTCTAAAGATATACCAGCCAACTCTTTAAACTTTTTTAAAAGATCATTTTCAAAAGTTAATGGAACTAAAGCTGGAGACGGACTTATGATATTTAGTTTAAATTGTTTTGCAATTTTATACCCAAAATCCGTAGCTCCTATTTTAGGTATTGATAAGCCGCCTGTCGCAATCACCAAAGATTCACATGAGTAAGTACAATCTAAAACACTTATTATAAATAAATCATTATTTTTTTTGATAGATTTAACAAAAGTCTCAGTTTTTAAAATAATATTTGCAGCATTACACTCTGTAATTAGCATATCTATAATTTGTTGTGCGCTCTTATCACAAAATAATTGACCTAATTTCTTCTCATGGAATTCTATATTATGTTTTTTTACTAATTCAATAAAGTCATTCGGCGTATACTGCTTCAATGCGGATATACAAAAATTCGGATTTAAGGATATGAATTTACTTGAATCAGAGTTTATGTTTGTAAAATTGCATCTTCCTCCTCCAGAGATCCTTATTTTTTCGCAAATTTTTTTAGCATGATCAACTAATAAAACCTTCCTTCCTCTTTTACCTGCTTCTATTGCACACATCATTCCTGCAGCACCTGAACCTATAATTATTACGTCAAAATAATTTTCCATTTTACTTTTTTTTAAAAAATACTCTATTTCAGATAAAACCTATCTCAAATGGTTGATTATAGTTAAATCTTGCTGAATAAAGATTTTAAATACTAATACGACTTTTTTTTAGATTTCATAAGAATATATTAGTAACCCTCAATGATTATAACATCTCCAACTGATGATTTTTTTCTTATATCTGCAGCTTTTTGATAATCTGATGAAAAATACCACTTTTTAGCCTGCTCAATGCTTTCAAATTCTAACAACGTATTTCTAGGAAAATCCCATTCACCCTCTAAAACATCGTAATTCCCACCTCTAAATAAATACTTACCACCATATTCCAAAAGAATTTTTTCACTTAATTCAGGGTATGCTTTAAAAATATCTTGGTTTTTTAAATCTAATCTCAAAAAAACATATCCTTTTTTCATAATATGCGGACAAATCTATACTTTTCTCACAGGGTTATCCACAATTATGTACAAAGATTATCTATTTTACTTATATTTTTATTATATTTGATATATATCAACCTTTCAAAGTTGTTGAATTACTTATATTTTAAGACAAATATAAAATTATAACTTTTTTAATATAAAAATAGATATAATTTTCCTATAATTTAGATGTTAGATTCAAAAGTTATGCACAAGGCTATAAGTTCGGTTAGTATCTTTATAATATTTCTTATTTTTCAATGTTTTTTAATTAA
This sequence comes from uncultured Alphaproteobacteria bacterium, assembly GCA_964480315.1. GTDB lineage: Bacteria > Pseudomonadota > Alphaproteobacteria > HIMB59 > HIMB59 > HIMB59. The sequence goes on from CAYZPP010000004.1 coordinate 1,961, forward strand.
ATTTGCTTACTCTAACAGTGTTAAAATAGACTTAAATATTGAAAATCCTGATAAATTCACTGACTTACACATAATAATAGAGGGCTATGATAAGAAATTTTTATTTCAAAATAGAAATATTCCTTTAGTAAGACACGAAATCCCTGTTAACGAAATAGAAAAAATTATAAATATTCAGCTACCTTCTTACACTTATATAGGCTTCTTTGTTTACGTTGATCTAAATAAAGATAAAAAATTCAATTTTGATTTTAAGAAGGACCCAATTGAGCCTTATGGTTTTTCTTTAAATCCAAATAAAAAATATAAAGAAGTTGAATTTGAAGATATCGTGATGGATATAAAAGTAAATCAGGAGCCTTTAAAAATTAAAATTATTTTTAAATAACAATTAATGAATTAATTTTAGAATTTCTTTAACGGCTTTATTTATACTTATTTTTTCAGTTTTAATTATCAAGTCTGGCTCTATAGGCTCCTCATAGGGGCTTGTTATTCCAGTAAAATTTGGAATTTTTCCTGCTCGAGCCTTTTTATATAGCCCTTTTGGATCTCGTTTTTCTGCAACTTTTAAAGAAGTTGAAACATAAACTTCTTTAAATTCATTTTTTTTAAATAAGTCTTTGGCCATAGCTCGTTCGGAGCGAAATGGAGATATAAATGCTGTAATAACTATTAAGCCTGCGTCAACCATGAGTTTCGAAACCTCTGCTACTCGACGAATATTCTCTACTCTATCATTGTCTGTAAAGCCTAAATCTTTATTAAGACCATGACGAACATTATCACCATCTAAAACATATGTTTTTTTACCTTTGGCATAGAGTTCTTTTTCTAATGAATTGGCTATAGTAGATTTTCCTGATCCAGAAAGACCTGTAAGCCAAATGACCTGACCTTTATGGCCATTCATTTTTTCTCTTAGTTCTTTATTAATTGATAGGTCTTGTAAATGAATATTTTGCGAGCGATATAATGCAAAATTAATCATACCCACCCCAACTGTTTGATTATTAATAGGATCAATAAAAATAATAGATCCTAAGTGACGATTATCTTGATAAGACTGAAAGGCTATTGGTTTATTGAAAGCAATTGTACATTCTGCTACGTCATTCAAATTCAAATCTTTGGCCGTACTTTCTTCCAGTGTATTCACATCAAAGACTTTTTTAATGTCTTGTATTTTACAACTACTGCTTTGAGTGTGAATTTTTGCAATATAAGCTCTCCCAGAAAAGCATTTTTCTTCAGCCATCCAAATTATATTTATGTTAAATTGATCGGCTGTTTCAATAGGATTTTTTTTATTACAAATAATATCTCCTCGAGAAATATCAATTTCCTTATTGAGAGTTATGGTAATACTCTGCTTATTATTTGCTGACCTTAGTTGTTGATTGTAGATAATAATATTTTTTACTTTTGCAGTTTTATTAGAGGGCAATACAATAATTTCATCATTTTTTTTAATAGTACCCGAAGTAATAGTCCCAGTATAACCTCTAAAGTTTAAGTTAGGTCGATTAACCCATTGAACAGGCATAGTAAAATTTTTCTTATGTATTTGAGAAACATCAACAGTTTCCAAATGATTAAATAAGGTTTTTCCGTTATACCACTGCATATGAGAGGATTTTTTATAGACATTATCTCCCTTTAAAGCTGAAATAGGAATTGTTATAAGATTTGTAAAATTTAATTTTTTTGAAAATTCTTTATAGTTGGAGACAATACTTTGAAATTTTTCTTCGTTATATTTAATTAAATCCATTTTATTTACAGCAAGAACAATATTTTTAATACCTAGTAGTGAAGCTATAAATGAATGTCGTTTAGTTTGTGTTACGATGCCGTGACGCGCATCAACCAATAAAATAGCTAGTTCAGCGGTCGAAGCACCTGTGGCCATATTTCTTGTATACTGCTCATGGCCAGGTGTATCTGCAACAATAAACTTTCTTTTACTGCTAGAAAAAAAACGATATGCAACATCAATAGTAATTCCCTGTTCTCTTTCAGCACTTAATCCATCTACAAGTAATGCAAAATCGATATCTTCTCCTTGAGTGCCGTGTGTACGAGAGTCTTTTTTTAATGATGCTACTTGATCATCAAAAATCATTTGAGATTCATAAAGCATTCTTCCGATGAGAGTGCTCTTTCCGTCATCAACGCTACCACAAGTAATAAATCTTAGTAAACTGAGATTTGATTGCTCATGTAGGTATTTACTTATTTTTTTTAATTCTGAGGGCATAATGCTAAATTAGAAATAACCCTCAACCTTTTTTTTTTCCATAGAGCTAGAAGAATCTGCATCAATAACTCGTCCTTCGCGCTCTGAAGTCTTGGATTGCAATAACTCTAAAACTATACTTTCAAGGCTGTCCGCCTCTGATTCAATCGCACCTGTTAAAGGATAACAACCAAGAGTTCTAAATCTAACTTTTTTTAATACAATTTTTTCATGTTCCTGGATGTTCAAACGATTATCATCAACTAAAATCCACATACCATCTCGCTGTACTACTGGTCGTGATTTTGCAAAGTACAAAGGCACCAAAGGTATATTTTCTTGATAAATATACTGCCAAATATCTAGTTCAGTCCAATTTGAAAGAGGAAATACTCTAATGCTCTCACCCTTGTTTATTTTGGCATTAAATAAATTCCATAATTCTGGCCTTTGGTTTTTAGGGTCCCACTGATGGTTAGAAGTTCTAAAAGAGAAAATTCTCTCCTTCGCCCTTGACTTTTCTTCATCCCTTCGAGCTCCTCCAAATGCAGCATCATATTCGTAATGATCTAAGGCTTGCTTTAAACCTTGCGTTTTCATGATATCAGTATGAATAGATGATCCATGGTCAAGAGGATTAATATTTTTTTTAATACCATCGGGGTTAATATGAATTTGAAGTAGCATTTTTGATTGATTAGAAATCCAATCGCGAAATTGATACATTTCTTGAAATTTCCATCTTGTGTCAACGTGTAGTAGAGGGAACGGAGGAGGACTAGGATAGAATGCTTTTTTGGCTAAGTGCAGCATAACAGAACTATCCTTGCCAATCGAATACAACATAACAGGATTAGCAGACTCACTCACAACCTCTCGAATAATATGAATACTTTCATCTTCTAAATCACTCAGATAGCTGTTCTTTTTAACCTTAACTGTTTTAGAATTCTTAGTCATACTAAAACTTAGTGTTTGATTTTTGTAAATATAAAAAGGCAAATGTAGTTTTAACTTTTTAGAAATGATTAGATCATAATGATCATTTAATGAGATTTCTTTTAGTTTGTGAATTAAATCAGGGGAGGGAATAAAAACACAATTTTTATTAATTAGTTTTGTTAAAGATACTAAACCTTGCTGAAGCTCTTTTATATTTAAAGATTTTAGTAGTGTCCACTTTTTACCACTACGTCGGTCATTGCCAAATAGTATTAATTTATTTTTATATTTCATTAGTTGAAGATAAATAATTAGATCTCTTCTACTTTCAAATTGCTTAAGAAAATTTTTTAATAGGTTAGCATTGACAGATGCATCAAATGATTGAAGAAAGTTTTCTGTGGTAATACTATGAGGAAAAATGTTTTCTTTTTCTATCCAACGCTCATAGCTTCTTTTTGTATTAAATATTTTTAATTGATTTAAAAATGTAAAATGTGATTCACTATCCCAGGTTGATAATTTTAAAGATGGGTTAGTTTTAAAAAATAAAGTATAATTAGTTTTAATATTCATAATGTCGTTTTTCGATAAAAATAGAGTATTTAATAAATAATGTATAGGTATATATTGATAAAACTTAATAAATGAATCATATTAACAAATTGCGACAACACCCATTTTTTAAATCTTTGCATATTATTGCTAAAGAGGCAGGCTCTTCAATAATGGCCACATATAATAATAATATTACTAATGTAAACTATAAAGCCGATAATAGTCCTTTAACTCAAGCGGATACAAATGCTCATCGAATTATTCAGCGAGAATTAAGAAAGTTGAAGGATATTCCAATTATTTCAGAAGAAGGAGATAGTCACTATACGGATTCTCACCAATATTGGTTGGTTGACCCGTTAGATGGAACTAAAGAGTTCATTAATCGAAATGGTGAATTTACTGTCAATATTGCTTTGATAGATCATGGATATCCCACTCTAGGAATAGTTTATGCTCCTGTTCTTTCTAACTTTTATATTGGTGGATCAAGTTTAGGATCAATTAAAATACTTAAAAATGGAGATGAGCAAATACTAACTGTTACCAAACCTAAGAAAAAAATAAAAGTTATAGCAAGTCGCAGTCATCTTAACCAAGAGACAAAGAATTTTATTTCAAATATTCAAGACACAGATCTTGTTCAATCTGGCAGTTCATTAAAATTCTGTTTAATAGCAGAAGGTCTCGCAGATATTTATCCACGTTTAGCCCCAACTTCTGAATGGGATACAGCAGCAGCGCAGGCTGTTGTAGAGGGTGCCGGAGGTTCAGTCTTAACCTTAGGGGGATTGAGAATTAGATATCAAAAAAATAATATATTAAATCCAAAATTTATTGTCAGAGGTAATAACTCAATTAATATTTAGTATTATGATGGATTTTTATTTCTATATGTTTTTTCTAAACTAATATCATCAACTTCTGTATATATCTGAGTCGTTGATAGTGAGGAGTGTCCAAGTAATTCTTGTATTGTTCTTAAATCACCTCCATTTTTTAATATATGTGTTGCAAAACTATGTCTAAGCGCGTGAGGTGTTGTTGTTTTTGGCAATCCTAAATTTATTCTTGCATTCTTAAAATCACGCTGGAAAGCTGCGGCTTTTAAAGGAGACCCTCTGTCTCCAAAAAAAATTGAATTATTTTTATATAATTTGTAAGGCAATAATTTTAAATATTCGTTTAACGTATCTTTCACAATTTTAATAAGAGGTATAATTCTTTCCTTTCCTCCTTTTCCCATAATTGTTAGTGAAGATAAATCCTGCATATGCATTTCATTTAATGATAAAGCTTCGTCTATTCTTAAGCCGCAACCATAAAGCAAATAAAAAATTGCCTGATTTCTTTTTTTTATCCATTCCTTATTTGTAATTCTTATTAATTCAGTTAGAAGCAAATCTATCTGTTCTTCACTAATTGATTTTGGAAGAGATACGGGAATCTTAGGGCTTTTTAAAAGTAAAACTTGTCCAAAAGCATTATCAAAATTATTAGATTTTATTTTCAAAAATTTTAAAAAATTTTTCAAAGAACTTATTGCCCTTCTCCTGGATCTAGCAGATAGAGGTTTTTTATAAATATTATTATATTTTCTTTCTCTGGTAAGATCGGCAAGCCAAGCTCTTAATGTCTTTAAATTTAAATCGATAATTTCTTGTTTAGTTACAATTGACGAGCCATAATGATTTAAGAAAATTAGAAAATCTGCTATATCAAATGAATATGAATCATGTGTATGTATAGAAAAACCTTTAATATCCTTTAGGTAAGTTCGCCATTCTTCAAATTCCTTAATTAAAAAAAACTCTACTTTAGTTCTTTCTAGTAAATCTAAAAAGTTCATATAGTGATATCATAAATGAGAATCTGATATTAAAAACATGTATTATTATAAAGTTATTCCATTTGAGCTAATCGATACCCCATTACTCTATAAAAGTGATGTTTTAATTAAAAATGGAAATCTCATTGAAATCACTCTAAGAAAAAAAAATGTGGTTGGGGTTATTCTATCTGTAATATCACCTTCGGAGATTACCTTCGATAAAAAAAAAATTTTAACAGTCTCTAAGTCACTTTCTAATATTTTTAAACCTAGCCACATTGATTTTATAAAATATTTATCAAAGCATTATTTTATAGATCTAGGAATGTCATTTAAAATTTCTATAGGATCACAATCTAATTTTCAAAAAAAAATTAAGAACTATTTATTTTTCAAAGGTAAAATTTATGAAAATAAAAAAAAATTAATACAAGTAAATAAAATCTCAAATAAAGATTTCTTATATTTTCAAAAAATAAACAATATTATTGAAACAGAGTTAGGTTTTTTATTTGATGGTAAAAATGATTCTATTCAGCTAAATGACGAACAGGAAAAAATTTTCAAAGAGATTAGCAAAGACAAGTCATCTAGTTACTCATGTCATTTAATTGATGGAGTAACTGGTTCTGGTAAAACTGAATTATATTTTAAATTTGTATTCAAAGCATTAATTGAAAAAAAACAAGTATTGGTATTATTGCCAGAAATTGCATTGACAGAAGATTGGTCAGAGCGATTTTATAAATATTTTGGATGTGTACCTTATATCTGGCATTCAAAGCAAACTGTAAATCAAAAAGCTAGAATTCTCAGATCATTACTAATGGGAGAGCCTTGTGTTGTAGTTGGTGCTAGATCTTCTGTTTTACTACCTTTTTATAACTTAAAATTAATTATATGTGATGAGGAACACGACAGTTCTTATAAACAAGATGTTGGTCCTAAATACCATGCTAGAGATATGTCGATTTTGAAAGCAAGTAAAGAAAAGGCAATGTGCATCTTAGTGAGCGCTTCCCCGTCCTTGGAGACTCTATACAATGTTAAAAAAAATAAAATTAAGTTACATCATTTAAGCGCACAGTTTTTTAAAACCTCCCTCCCTAATATACGACTTATAGATATGAATATAAGTAAACCTAGTTCAACCTCTTGGATCTCTAAAGAAATGTTTGAAAAAACAAATCATGTTTTACAAACCCAAGGACAAGTACTTTTTTTCCTAAATAGAAGAGGGTATGCGCCAACTAAAATGTGCGCGCAGTGTCATGCTACTGTACAATGTAAAAATTGTTCGATAAATCTAGTTTATCATAGATCGTTAAATAAATTAATTTGTCACCACTGTGCTAGTACTTATGAAAATAATCAAATATGTCTCCAATGCTCTAGTTCTAAATTTGTTTCACTTGGTATTGGTCTAGAGAGACTCCAAGAAGAAGTTCTGAGGCTTTTTTCTGGTAGTAAAGTACAAATTTTTTCTAGTGATACTCTTAAAAATAAAAATGATAAAAAATTATTTTTTGATGAAGTTCGTCATAATAAAACCAAAATTCTTATTGGCTCACAGATAATTGGCAAATCATTCCATTTTCCAAATCTTAAGCTGGTAAATATTATTGATGGCGATTCTACTTTGCATAGTCCTGATTTTAGAGCCCTAGAAAAAACTTATCAATTATTTCAACAAGTGGCAGGGAGATCCGGTAGAGAGGGATCTCAAGGTGATGTTCTGATTCAAACCTATAATATTAATCATCCTTTATTTAAAAGTCTCATAGACCAAGACCGGAATCAATTTATAGATAAAGAATTAGAAAGGAGAGAAGCTTCTAGTCTGCCGCCATATTTTAAAATTGGAGTTTTAAATATACTCCATAAAAATCAGACTGATTTAAGAGATATAGCTCAAGAAATTTTAGGAAAATCTCAAAAATTTAATATTAAAATTTATGGACCTACTCCAGCCCTGATTCCCTATAAAAAATCACATTTTCATCAAATATTTTTTTTGAAAGAAAGGTCTTATGGAGATCTTGAAAGAAATATAAGGTTGCTAAAATCACTAATAAACCCGAAAAATCAGCGTTTTTTAAACATAGATATAGATCCAGTTAATATATCCTGATGCGTCATTTGTTAAGTCTCTAAACAGCGCTCAATATGATAAAAAATCCTTAAATTTAAGGAAAAAATGAGTAACAAAATTATAGCAAAAAGATACGCAATAGCACTTTTTAACACTGTTCAAAATGATGATTTGGATTCACTTTTCGCTGATACGCAAGAACTCTTAAACACAATTCACTCAAGTGATGATTTAATGAACGTTTTGAAGTCACCTATTACTAAAGGTGAACATAAATTAAATATAATTTCTTCTTTAATTAAAGATGCTCAGTCTGGTAAAATTTTAAAAGGCCTATTGAATACTTTATATAAAAATAAAAGACTTTCTCTTTTAGCTTTAACCCTTTCATGTTTCAGTGATGTTCTACTTTTAAAACGGGGTTACCAATCAGCAAATGTAACCACGGTAAGTAAAATAGACGAAGATACAAAAAAAAATATTTCAGATTTACTCAATTCTCAATATGGATCAAAAATCAATATTGAATTTAAGACCAATCAATCTTTACTTGGAGGTATGACAGTTGTTGTCGGATCGAAAATGATTGATTTAAGCCTGCGAAGCCAAGTTTCAAAATTTACAAATAACGTGAAAGGAGACATTTAATGTCGATTAAAGCATCTGAAATCTCTTCAATAATAAGAGATCAAATAAAAGACTTTGATAGTAAAGCCGATATATCTGAAATAGGAACAGTCTTAAAAGTTGGTGACGGTGTTGCTCAAGTTTATGGACTTGACAATGTTCAAGCCGGTGAGATGGTAGAATTTGCTGGAGGTGTAAAGGGTATGGCCCTAAACCTTCAAGAAGATAATGTAGGTATCGTTCTTTTTGGAGACGATAGAGATATCAAAGAAGGTGATACCGTTAAAAGAACAAAAAGTATTGTGGAGGTTCCTGTAGGTAAAGGTTTATTAGGACGAGTAGTTGATGGACTTGGAAATCCTATTGATGGCAAAGGCCCAATACAGAGTAGTGAATCAAGAAGAATTGAAGTTAAAGCGCCAGGAATTATTCCAAGGCAGAGTGTTAATGAGCCTATGCAAACTGGCTTAAAAGCACTTGATGCATTGGTTCCTGTTGGTCGCGGACAGAGAGAATTGATTATTGGAGACCGTCAGACTGGTAAAACAGCTGTAGCGATTGATGCTATTATAAATCAGAAGGAAATTAATAAATCTGAAGATGAATCTAAAAAACTTTACTGTATTTATGTCGCCATTGGTCAAAAAAGATCAACTGTTGCACAGGTAGTTAAAACCTTAGAAGAAAATGGAGCGCTTGAGTACACTATCGTGGTTGCAGCGACAGCTTCTGATCCTGCTCCTTTACAATTTTTAGCTCCATATACTGGTTGTTCAATGGGAGAATTTTTTAGAGATAACGGAATGCACGGCCTTATAGTTTATGATGACTTATCTAAACAGGCAGTAGCTTATAGACAAATGTCATTATTGCTTAGGCGTCCACCAGGAAGAGAAGCGTTTCCGGGAGATGTTTTTTATTTGCACTCACGTCTTTTAGAAAGAGCCTGTAAATTAAATGAAGCTAATGGAGGAGGCAGTTTAACAGCACTTCCAGTTATAGAAACGCAAGGTGGAGACGTTTCAGCTTTTATACCAACTAATGTTATTTCAATTACTGACGGACAAATATTTTTAGAAACAGAATTATTTTTCTCAGGAATTAGACCGGCTATTAATGTTGGTTTATCAGTTAGTCGAGTAGGTTCAGCAGCTCAAACAAAAGCAATGAAAAAAGTCGCAGGAAAGATTAAACTTGAATTGGCACAGTATCGTGAGATGGCAGCCTTTTCTCAGTTCGCATCCGACCTTGATGCTTCTACTAAACAACTTCTAGCGAGAGGCGAGCGTCTTACGGAATTACTTAAACAAGACCAGTATGTCCCAATGACAGTTGCTGATCAGGTATTGAGTTTATATTCTGGAGTAAGAGGTTTTCTTGATAAAATCCAAACTTCTAAGATAACTGAGTTTCAACAGAAATTTTTAGAAAGCTTTAAAGCTAAACACATTGATATATTTAATGAGATTAATAGCTCAGGTAACTTTAGTGATGATTCAGACAAAAAAATAGGAGAGTTTTTAAAGAACTTTTGTGAAAACTTTAGCTAATGCCAAACCTTAAAGATCTTAAAACTAGAATTGCTAGTGTTAAATCAACTAGAAAGATAACTTCCGCAATGAAAATGGTAGCTGCAAGTAAATTGCGTAGAGCGCAAGAGCTTGCAGAATCGTCTAGAGTCTACTCTGAGAGTTTAAGTTTCATTCTCTCTTCATTAGCGGGTGGATCTAAAGATAATTCAGATTTACCTGAAGTGTTAGTTGGCAGACAGGATCCTAAAGTTTCCCTCCTAATTATCAACTCGTCTGACAGAGGTCTTTGTGGTGGTTTTAATTCTAGTTTATTTAGAAGTGCAGTCATTTGGATTAAAGAAAAAAAATCTAAAGGAATAAAAGTTAAGATTATGCCAATAGGTAAAAAAGCTAGTGCATTTTATAGGAAAAGTGATCTAGAGATTTTAGAAAATTTTGAGGATCTCAATACAAATGATAGGCAGCTAGAGGTATCAGAGCAGGTAAAAAATAAGATTACTGAATTATTTGAATCCAACTCAATTGATGAAGTAAGTATTTTGTATAATAAATTTATCTCAGTTATTGCTCAAGAACCTACTTATAAATCTTTAATTCCTCTTGAACAATCTAGTAGTGAAGAAACACTGGATGAAGAAAATAAATCTTCGTTTGAGTTTGAGCCAGAAAAAAATGAATTACTTGACTATCTAATACCAAGAAATTTTTTAACACAAGTTTACGGCAGTATCCTTGAAAGTTCAGCGGCAGAACATGCTGCTAGAATGACTTCTATGGATAATGCAACAAGAAATGCGGGTGATATGATTGACGGTCTTACAATGACATACAATCGTACCCGTCAGGCAGTAATAACAAAAGAACTTATTGAAATTATTTCAGGCGCAGAAGCTGTTTAGGAAAGGGGCATATAATGACAAATAATAAAACAGGTAAAATAACTCAAGTATTAGGGGCTGTAGTTGACGTAGCATTCGAAGGCGAACTTCCTTCTATTATGAACGCATTAATTACAAAAATTGGAGATCAAGAGGTTGTGTTAGAAGTGGCCCAACACCTTGGAGAAAACACTGTACGTACAATTGCTATGGACGCAACTGAAGGGATGCAAAGAGGTCAAGAAGTTATTGACCAAGGTAATCCTATTTCAGTGCCGGTTGGACCTGAAACATTAGGACGTATTATGAATGTTATAGGAGATCCAATAGATGAGAGAGGTCCTATTGCAACAAAGAAAAAACTTCCCATTCATAGAGCAGCTCCAGATTTTGTTGATCAATCAACAGAAACTGAAATTCTTGTAACAGGTATAAAGGTTGTTGATCTTTTAGCTCCTTATGCAAAAGGTGGAAAAATTGGTTTATTTGGTGGTGCCGGCGTAGGCAAGACAGTACTTATTATGGAATTAATTAATAATGTTGCTAAAGCTCATGGCGGGTATTCTGTATTTGCTGGCGTTGGAGAGCGAACAAGAGAAGGTAATGATTTATATCATGAAATGATAGAATCAGGTGTTATTGATGTAGATGGAGATAAATCAAAAGTTGCTCTAGTTTATGGTCAAATGAATGAACCGCCAGGTGCTCGTGCAAGAGTTGCCCTATCTGGTCTTACTCAAGCTGAGTACTTTAGAGATGAAGAAAATCAAGACGTCTTATTTTTTGTTGATAATATTTTTAGATTTACTCAAGCAGGATCAGAAATTTCAGCCCTTTTAGGTCGTATTCCTTCAGCCGTTGGTTATCAACCAACTCTTGCTACTGATATGGGGGCTTTACAAGAAAGAATTACTACAACCAATAAAGGATCTATTACTTCTGTTCAGGCTATTTATGTTCCTGCAGACGACTTAACAGATCCAGCACCTGCAACTTCTTTTGCTCACTTGGATGCAACCACAGTTTTAAATCGTTCAATTGCCGAACTTGGCATTTATCCTGCTGTAGATCCTTTAGATTCTACATCTAGAATTTTAGAGCCAAGAACTTTAGGAGATAGACATTATAAGGTTGCAAGAGATGTTCAAAAAACACTCCAAACTTATAAGAGTCTCCAAGATATTATTGCTATCTTAGGAATGGATGAATTATCAGAAGAAGATAAACTCGTTGTAACAAGAGCAAGAAAAATTCAAAAGTTTTTAAGCCAGCCATTCCATGTTGCTGAAGTTTTCACTGGATCTCCAGGAAAATTTGTTTCACTTGAGGATACAATTAAAGGTTTTGAAGGTTTGGTTAATGGTGAATATGACAACATTACTGAAAATGCTTTTTACATGGTGGGAACTATAGAAGAAGCACTAGAAAAAGCTAAAAAAATGGAAGAAGATGCGGCTTAATAAATTTTATGATTGAACTAAAAGTAGTGTCTCCTCAAAAAGTCATCTTCCAAAAAGAAGTTGAAATGGCTGTGCTTCCTGGTGCAGAGGGTGATTTTGCTGCGATGCAAGATCACTCACCATTTATAAGTTCTTTACGACCCGGTCAAATGGCCATCATGAATAATAATAAGACTGAAGAAAGTTTTTTTGTTTCGGGAGGATTGGTTATGCTAAAAGGAAAAGTTTGTGAAGTTCTAGTAGATCAAATTGAGCCATTAAAAGATCTTAATAAAGACAATTATAAGCAAACAAAAACATTTCAAGATTTAGAACAGAGTAATCCGGAAGCTTTAAGTATTTTTGAGCAAGTCATTATAGCACCTTCTTATAAATAAGTATCAAACTCCTCTAAAATTTTTTCATAAATATCTTTTTTAAAGGGAACAATATTATTAACTAGAAATATTTTATCTACCCATTCATATTTAGAAAATTCAGGTTCTTTTGTGTTAACATTTATATCTTTATCAGTTCCAATAAAATCAAATAAAAACCATTTTTGTTTTTGGCCTATGTATTTACCTTTCCATAAGGTTTTTGCTAAATCTAGAGGTAAGTCATAATAATACCAATTTTTTAGTTCTAAAATTAGCTTCAGTTTATTCTTTTTAATTCCAGTTTCTTCAAAGGCTTCTCTAAAAGCGGCATCTATAGGTTTTTCATTTGGGTCAATACCTCCTTGAGGCATTTGCCAAAAGTGAGAAGGGTGATCTAGCCTTTGACCAACAAAAATATTTTTTTTTTGATTGATGATCATAATTCCAACGTTCGCTCGATATTTTTTATTATTCTTATTCATTTTTGAATATTATTGAATAGCTACTAATGTTTTAACTGCATCTATAGCTCTAAAAAGTTGATAATCATCATTAATCAGATTTTCTTCTTTTTCTTCTTCTTCCAAACTGACATTTTTAGTCTCATTAGATAGGGCATCTTGATAGTCAGATTCTCTAAATGTAAATAATTCATTAAGAACTTTAATCTCTGCTTGAGGTACTGTGACGTCAGGCTCAATTCCTACTGCTTGAATTGAATCGCCAGATGGAGTGTAGTATTTAGCAATTGTAAGTCTAATTGCGCCACTATCAATTGGAACTATAGTTTGAACAGAACCTTTTCCGAAAGAAGTAATACCTAGTATTGGAGCACGATGATGATCTTGAAGAGCGCCAGCTACAATCTCTGAAGCTGACGCAGAACCTTGATTAATAAGAACTACAAGAGGCTTACCATTGATTATGTCACCTTTTTTTGCCGAATATACCTGTACATCTTTTAAGTCTCTACCTCTAACTGAAACAATTTCTCCTTTTTCTAAAAACAAATCACTTACACTGATAGATTCTGAAAGAAGTCCTCCTGGATTATTTCTAAGATCAAGCACATAACCTTTAATGGATACTTCTTTATTTTCTAGTTCTTGAATAATCTTTTTTAAACCACTTGTTGTTTGTTCATTAAAAGCGGTCACTCTTAATATTCCTATTTGATCAATTATTTTATGTTTAACAGACTGGATTTTAATAATTGCTCTTTCTAAAACTATATCAAATGGTTCTTTCATTCCCCTAACAATTGTTATCGTGATAGGATCTCCGACATCACCTCTCATAATATCTACAGCTTCTTTGATACTTAAACCTACAACCGACTGCCCATCTAAATGAGTTATAAAATCGCCTGACTCTACTCCTGCTTTTTGTGCTGGTGTATCATCTATAGGAGATATGATTTTAATAAACCCTTGCTCCATTGTGATTTCAATACCGAGCCCTCCGAAAGCTCCCGCTGTATCTATTTGCATTTCTTTATAATTCTCTTCACTCATAAAACTTGAATGAGGGTCTAAAGCACTCAACATGCCGTTTAAAGCCTTTTCAATTAATTCTTTATCTGTAACTTCTTCAACATATCTTTCTTTAACCTTATTAAAAACTTCATTAAATATGCTGAGTTGTTTATATGTTTCTTTAGTTGTTTCAGCAAAACTATTAGAAAAAGAGAAAGTTATTATTGAAATAAGAAGGTAAAGTATTTTTGGCAAATTAAACTAACACTTTTCTATTCAAAAAAAAATCTTCAGACCAAAGTTTTTCTAATTCATAAATTGATCTAATTTCGTCTCTAAAAATATGAACTAAAACATGACCGGCATCAATAACAGTCCAGTCGCACAAAGGTCTTCCTTCTGGCTTATTGCAATATAATTTTTGTTTTTTTAAGCTTCTATATACCTTTTCTGAAACAGCATCTACATGTCTACTAGATCTACCTGTAGCAATTATCATAAATTCAGCAAATTCAGCTTTGCCTTTTAAGGAAATAACCTTTATATCTTCTGCTTTATTGTCATCCAATGAGATGACAATATTTTGTACAGATAAGTCTTTGTATATTTCAGTCAATAGTTATTCCTTATTGTTGTTGAAGAAATTTCAACACCATTAATATCTAATAAAAATAAATTTGGAGAAGTCGATAAAAGAAATTGGTCAACTGATTTCATGAAATATGTAGAAAATTTATTGTAAATATTAGTTTTTTCAATATTTTTATTATATCCAGGTCTATTTACAATACAAATACTAATATTTTGAATTATCCATTCAAAATTTACCCATTTCTCTAGCTCCCATAATTGATCGAGACCTATTATTAATACAAAATTTTCGAGAAGACATTTCTTTTTAATTTTTCTTAGAAGCCCATAAGTGCTTTGAGATTTTATTGAATATTCTAAAGGGCTTACTTTGACATTTAATTTCTCTACAGCTTTTCTAAGATCATTAAGAGTCTTGTTAATAGATATTTTTATTGTTTTTGATTTTAGAGGATTATGATAACTAGGAACAATATAATAATGTGATAAATTTAACATTTTCTTAGTATTTTGAATTACATACTCATGACCTTTATGAAAAGGATTAAAAGATCCCCCATATATTCCTATTGAATTTTTTTTCATTCAACTATTTTAATAAATTGATGATTAATTTTAGACTCTCCAAGAGCTTCATAAAATAATTTAATTACTAAATTTTGATCTTTAGAAATTGGCTTTACAGCTATAGGGTTACGCAATTTAAAGTTAAACAAAATGGAATTAGTAAATATCATTAGGTTGTTATCTTTAATAAGAGCGATTGTACTTAAAGGTAATTTATTTTTTCTATATTTAAAAAATAGATTATTATTAATATCATTTGTTAAGGGCACCTTATTGATTTCTACTAGATCCTCCTCAGAAAAATTTTCTAAAAAATTTGAAGCATTTTTTTCAATTAGATAAGTAGTATATTTAATAATATGAATTACTTGAGATTTATCTAATTCTTCTAAGTATAAACGATGAGTGTTTAGCTCATATATGTCAACTTCCAGAGTCATTTAGGTCTTACTTGATTGTCGCCTGTTACTAAATATTTAAATGTAGTTAAATGCTGAGCCCCAACTGGACCTCTTACGTGAAGTTTATCGGTTGAAATTCCTATTTCTGCTCCAAATCCAAACTCACCACCATCTGCAAATTGAGTTGACGCATTATGAAGAAGTATAGCGCTATCACACTGTTGGAAAAAATATTTTATTGTTTGACTTGAATTAGTTAAACAACTTTCTGTATGTCCGCTAGAATATTTATTTATGTGCTTAGTAGCTTCTGTAACATCTTTCACTATCTTCACAGACAAGATTTTATCTAAATACTCTGTAGCCCAATCTTCTTCTGTTGCTTCTGTTGCAGATGAAAAAATATCTTGAATTTTTTGATCACCTTTTATTGCACAACCTTGATCTGTTAAGGCTTGTAAAACATTGATTATAGAAATTGAGTCAATCTCCTCATGCACAAGCAGTGTCTCTGTAGCGCCACATATTTCAGGTCTTCTCAATTTTGCATTCATAATTATTTTTTCTGCAAACTCTTTATTATATCCCTTATCCCAATAAGTATGACAAATCCCATTCAAATGTTTAAGAGTTGGAATAGTAGAGTTTTTTGAAATAGATTGAATCAAAGAGAGCCCTCCTCTTGGAATTATTAAATCAACATATTCATCTAATTGAATAAGTTCTTGTACGAATTCTCTATCAACTTCATCAATAAAACAAACTAAGTTTTTATTAAGTCCTAAATCAGATAGAGCATCTTGGATGCATTGATAAAGAGCTATATTTGAATGGATGCATTCCTTGCCTCCTCTTAAAATAGGAATGTTACCTGAACGTAAACATAGTGCAGCTGCATCTACAGTAACATTTGGCCTAGATTCATAAATAATGCCAATTACTCCCAAAGGTACGGTAACTTTTTTAAAACTAAGTCCATTTGGCTGTGACCAATCATCTAAAACTTGACCTAATGGATCTTGTAATTGAGCAATACTTTCTACAGTATTTACTAAAGCGTCCACTTTTTTTTGATCTAGTATAAGTCTATTAATGAGAGGTATTGATAAATTTTTACTTTTAGCATATTCAATATCTTTTTGATTTGCTTCAAGTATTTTTAAATGATTAACTTTTATAAATTCACTAATATTCATTAAAATTCTACTTCTATCCTCTGAAGATAATTTTCTCATATCTTCAGTAGCTTCTTTGGCCATTTTGCCAATAAGAATCATTTTATCTTTTATATTAGTCATGATACTAAAACCAAATTGTCTTTATGAATAACTTCATCTTCCCGAATAAAACCAAGAATAGAGCCGATACTTGAAGATTTCTTACCCTTAATAGCTTCTATATCTTCAAAATCATAATTAATAATACCACGCGCCATTTCTTTTAAATTATACTTTATGGAAATAGTATCTCCACGAAAAAACTTTCCTTCAATCTTCTTAATACCAATTGCTAGCAAGCTAGAATTTTTTGATAATGCCTTTGCAGCTCCTTCATCTATATGCAAAACACCAATTTTCGTCGAACGACTCCATATCCATTGACGTCTCCTAGAGCGAATATTTTTTAGAGGTATAAACCAAGTGGCATTTTCAGAATTAATGAATTTTAAGGGATTCTCTTCTAATCCATTTGCAATGATCATTTTTATATCTGATTGCATACATAGTTTTGCAGCTTCGATTTTAGCAAGCATTCCTCCAGAACCAAAAGAACTTTTAGTTTTATTTATATAGCTCTCAATTATTTTATTAATTTCAGTAATTTTTAATAAAAGCTTTGAATTTTTATTTTTTTTAGGGTCGGTTGTATAGAGACCGTTAACATCGGATAATAAAATTAATAACTCTGCAGAAATAGAATTAGCAATTATGGCGGATAGTTTATCATTATCTCCAAATCGAATTTCTTCAGTTGATGTAGTGTCATTCTCATTAATAATAGGCACCACTCCTAAATCTAAAAGAGCATATATAGTATTGCGAGCATTTAGATATTTTCTTCTATTTTCTAAATCTTCGGCAGTTAATAAAATTTGAGAGCTTTGAAGTCCTACTTTAGATAATGCCAATTGCCAAGATTGAGATAATTGAATTTGTCCTATCGAAGCTGCAGCTTGCTTATCATGAAGATTATTAAGATTTTTTTTACCTAATGTTTTCTTACCTAACGCAATAGCTCCTGAAGAAACTACTACAACTTTATTTTTTTTTTCTACTATTTTTTTTATATCTTTTGCTAAAGATTGGAGCCAATTTTTTTTAAGATTTTGGTCTTTATCAACTAAAATATTTGAGCCAATTTTAATAACTAAAATTTTAGATGCTTTAAGTTCTTCTATGATATTATAATTCATTATTCTCTCATTAGTTCTAAAATATACTTAGTAACATTATTTAAATTATAACTAGTAGCGGCAGATATTTCAAAGATCTTTTGTTTTGTGATATTTTTAAATGCCTGTTTTAAGCTATCCATTTTATCAACATCAACAATATCAGTCTTATTTAAAGCAATAATTTCAGTTTTTTCTTCAATGCCTTTACCGTAATTTTTTAATTCAGTTCTTATTATTTCATAGTTTTGTATTACATTTTCTTCTGAACAATCTAAAACATGAATAAGAATACTGCATCTTTCAACATGAGATAAAAAGTCATGACCTAAGCCTTTACCTAAACTGGCTTCCTCTATAATCCCCGGTATATCTGCCATGATGAATTCTTGATCTAATGTTTGCACCATTCCTATATGCGGATCTAATGTTGTAAAGGGATAGTCTGCAACTTTAGGTGTTGCATTAGTCACAA
>CAYZPP010000005.1:0-15781 GCA_964480315.1 uncultured Alphaproteobacteria bacterium
CTCCAAAGGCAGCCTCCGAAGACCGTCTCTTAACACCATGAACTAAATATCCTTTATTAATTAAAAAAGAAGATAGATATGAACCATCTTGACCCGTAACCCCAAAGACTAGTGCAATTTTTTTTTTCATCAAAGTTTTAAAATTTTTTTACTGATAGCACAACTTTTAAATCAATACCAAGAAATTAACATACTGTTCAAATAGTTGTGGCATCACATTCTATCACTTAATTAAACACTTTTTTCATATCTAGCTTTAAATAATTTAAAATAAATTAGGGAATAAGTCACAACATTAAAAAAAATTAGCAGTATTTGTATTGTTGAATTGGTAATAAAGTTTAAACCTAAAGAAAAAATAACTAAATTATAAAAATTTATTATTTGTGCAGTTAGTGTGTTTGAATAAAAAACATCCAATTTATATCTTTTTTTAATATAAAAAAATATTAATTGATGGATATGTTTAGCATCTGGATACATTGGAGATTTGTTTAAAATATTTTTTCTAACAATGGAAAATAAATTTTCATAACTAGGATACCAAAGCAACAAGACAATAAAAAATGGAGAAATATGCTGATTCCAATTATAAATACTTATTAAAAAAATTGAAAAATTAAAGCCAAGTAAATATGAACCAGAGTCACCTAGATATACTTGGTTTGTTAAATTTAGTAAAAAAACAGATGATATCAAAATAAGAATATAGATAACTGACATGTCATTTATAACAATTATTTCATTTACTTGTAAATAAAGAACAATGGAGCTTATTAGAAGATAGTATCCAATACACAATGTATTCATGCCGTCAATAAAATTTGATCCATTGATAATAATCAAAGTACAAAAAGCAACAAATAAATAATTTATATAATCGTTCTGTAAAATATTGTCTAAAAAAATGATTCTTGTATTATTTATTTGAACATCGTTAAATACTACGTAAGATAAAATCAAAAAAATTTGTAGTAAAAATTTTTTTTTAGCTGACTTTATCAATTTTAAATCAGAAAAAATTCCTAAAATAAATATTATAAATGAAAAAAAGATGAATGAAAAAACTTTATCATTTAAGAAGTAAAAATATCCAAGAAAAATAAAAAGACCACCTGTTAGTGGTACTGTAGATTTTGATGCAACCGTTTGATGCAGGTCTCCTGTTTCACTTACTAATATTTTTTTTTTGAGCAGGTATCTATTAACAGATAAAATAAAGATTGTTAAAAATATTAAATAAAAAAAAATCATATTAATTTTTTAAAATAAAATTGATTGAAAGGATTATTAAATAAAATAAAGACTTCAGTCTACCATATCCTAAATAAATTCTATAAACACGATATCCATCAATAAGCTTTTGAATAATAGATGAAGATAAAGAGTCTTTATTTTTCCTCCAACTAGTTAAGTTTTGATCAAGTCCCTGCATTTTAATTCCATCTTGGGATAATTTCATCCAAAGAACATAATCTTCTTTAGTTTTAAGATTAGCAAATTTATATTTATTATTATCAAAAATATTTTTTTTTAAAATTACAGTAGACAGCCCTATATCACATGAATTTTTAAGTTTTTCAAAATTAATATCACTTTGTGCTTTCCTAAAATTTATAAAATTATTATTTTCATCAACGATTTCATAACTTGTGAAGCTAAAATTAAGATTAAATTGTTTCATAAAATTTAGTTGAAGTTCTAATTTATTTTTTTTCCATAAATCATCACAATCGCAAAAAGCAATAAATTCACCATTTGAAAGTGTTATTGCCTTGTTTCTAGATAAACCCGCTCCTAAATTAGCATCATTATGTATTAATCGTATTCTCTGGTCTAAATTTGAAACTTTTTTTATAAAATTTTTATTTTCAATTTCGTCGTTAATTAAAATTATCTCAAAATTTTGGTAGGTTTGACTTAATATCGATTTAATAGAGTCCTCAACATATGACTCTTTTTTATAATATGGCATTATTATACTTATTAAAGACATTTTTTATTTTGCAACTAGTGTATTGCTTGTTCCATCTGGTATTGACAAAACAAACTTATTTATATTCTTAATTTTTTTTAAATTATTTATGCTATAAAAATTATATCCTAATTCTTTGAATAAATTGATTAAATCATTGTGTGTATATCCATGTTCTTTATATAAATAGGGAGCAACTTCGAAAATTATAGGTGTTTTTTTTTTTTTTAAAAATTTATAACCACTTTTCAATACATCTAATTCATGGCCATCTACATCTAATTTTATGAAATCAATTTTTGAAATTCTATTTTTTATTATATAATCATCCAGTTTCAATGAATTTGCATTACTTGTAATTTTAAATGAACCATAGTGCTTTTTGTGTACATTTTTTTTATTATCTAAATTCCAACTGGCATAAATTTTTTTTGGTAGAGTATTTTTTTTGTTAGTCAAAAATGTTTGATTTGGAAATATTCTTTCATTCATTTTTGTATTCAAAAAAATATTTTTTTTTAGTTTATTAAAACCAAAATTTGTGGGCTCAAAAGAATGAACAACACTGTCTTTAAAATATTGAGTTAATTGTAATGTTTGAACTCCAATGTTAGCCCCTAAATCAAAAAATATTGGTTTTTTTGATAATTTATGTTTAGAAATTGTTTTTATAATTTCATATTCAAACTTGCCAAAAATAAAGATACTTAAATCAATTCCTTCTGACAGATCTAGTTCCCAATTTATGCCATTTTTTTTTACTTTAATTATTTTTTTTTTTATTACTATTGAAATTAGTTTAAATATTATTTTAGCAAATAATATTTTATGTTTAGTTTTCATTTGATAGTATTTTCTTTAGAGTTAAGTGATGTCTAAATGGAGTATAGTTTGCTGAATTTCTTTTAGCTTTAATTTTTAATTTTTTGAGATTTTTTTCTACTTCCGTGAAATATCTTAACTTCTCAACTAGACTATCTTTTTTGTTATTTTCGAACAAATACCCAGCATGTCCATTTTCAAGAAATTCTTTAGGTCCATTTGGACAGTTACTTGATATAACAAATAAATTAGAAAAAGCAGCCTCAACAATTACAAAACCAACTTCCTCCCATAACGATGACAATATTAATGCTCTTGCTTTTTTCATATAAGGATAAACATTATCTATTTTACCCAATAGAAATACATTATTTATAAGGTTTTCTCTTTGTATTAGTTTTTGCAATTGCTGCCTCTCTTCACCTTCTCCAATAATAAATAATATTTGTTGTTTGTTGTCTTTCACATAATTTGCAAATTCAGAAATAAGATAAGAATAATTTTTTTGTTTGGTTAATCTTCCAACAGATAAAAAAAAATTTGAATAATTTTTTATTTTAATTTGAATATCATTATTATTCGCTTTATTTTTTTTAATATAATTTTTAATATTTATAATTGGATCTTGCAAATAAAGTATTTTATTTTCATGAAAAATTCTAAGCTTTTTTAAATCTGTAATTAAATCTTTTGTTGGACATGTAATACAAAATAAATTTTTAGACGATTTTTTCCATAAAATCTTTCTAAAGAAATTTAATTTTGGATAACCTGATATCCTTAAAATAAATTTTGTCTGAAATTTAAATAGATTATTTAATATAATGGGTAAAGATGTAATCATATGCATAATAATAAATTCTGGTTTTTCTTTTTTTAAAATTCTTATCAAAGGAAAAATAGAAAATAATACAATTATTAAATATGAAATTCTGCTTTTTAAAAAGCCATTCTTTGGTAGAAATAGAAAAAATTTAAATTTAAAATTAATTACATCTATATTATTTTTTTTGAACAACTCTAGGTATTCATCCCATTCACCACAGCTATTAATTATTTTAACCCTATATTTTTTTTTTGAATAATTTGATAATGATATAGCTGAGTTAAGTGTAGATTTTACAGTACCCACTTTATTTAGGCAGGGCGACCAATAAATAACAGTTTTCATAAAATATATAATCTAAGATTTGTTTTTATTTTCATAAATATAGTCAAAACTTTTTCTAAATGGCATTTTTGTTTTAAAAATATTTTCAAATCCATTATCACGGAGTAATTTGTGCATATCTCCAAACTTATAATTTTTAATTAACATATTGTCATAATGGTGTTCAAATAATATAAATTTGATTTTTTTTATATAATCTTCTAGACCTAGCAGCGTGTTATATTCAAATCCCTCTGTGTCAATCTTCATAAAATCAACTTTTTTAATTTTTTTTTGTATCATAAATTCTTTCAAAGGAATGATTTTCGTTTGGACTTTATTATTAATAAATTTTTTAATTCCAAATAAAGTCATAATGATTTTTTTTTTTTTGAAATATTTTGAATTTTCGTTCAAACTATTAAAGGTATTTGATACGCCATCAGTAATTTCGTTTAAGACCAGAACATCATTTTTTTTTCCGAGTCCAAAGGGATAAATATTAATCTCGATTGAGTTATCTTTGATTATCTTTTCAACTCTCATCTTCAATTTATCAAAGTTTTTTTTACTTGGTTCAAAAGCATAAATTTTTTTTATTGAAAAAATCGTTAGAAATTCATTAATTGTATGTCCCTCATGCGCTCCAACATCTATAAATGTATCTATATTTTTAGAAATTGTTTTTTTTAAAAACGAATATTTTTTTTTTTGATAAAAAAAATCAATAATTTTGATTAATAAGTTCATATGTTATGTATTTTTAAAAAACTATATATCTATTTTTGTAAATTTTTTTTGCTTTTTTTTCATTTATCATTTTTTCAATACGTTTTTGTATACGAAAGGACTCTTCTCTAAGGGGGTAACTAATATTGATAAATGGATTATATGAATTTATCTTATATTCTTTGACCAATCTATTTGCATTTCTGCCTATAAAAATTAAAGCTGTAATTATTACAATTATTAAGATTTTACGATCTAAATTTTTTATGTCTTTACTAAATCTTTCTAAGAGAAAACTTATGGGTATAAAGGCAATTAGAAAAAAAAGATGATAGCCACCATATCTTAATAATGGATGGAGTGAAAACCAAACTATAAAAATAAGGAATAATAAGGCAAGTAGTAATTTGTAATTTCTTTCGAAAATTTTTAAAGATTTAGAAGATTTAAATAATACAATAAAAATTGTTATCATAAAGACTAATGAATAAAGAAAATCTGATACTTTGTTAAAAAAATATCTATCCATCCAATTTTCTATCCAGTTAAAATTAGATATATAATTTAATTTATCAATATCTTTTAGTGAATATCCAGCACCGGAACCAGCTTTTGCCCAATTTTCGTAATGCACACTTAAATATTCAACTGTATTCAAAGACAAGGACCAGGAAGTATTAAAAAAACATGTCTTTTTTTCAGGAAATAAAAGGCAGCCTGTATTAAAAAAATTTGTTAAAACTACAAGCCCAAGTAATAGTAAACAATAAAATAAATTTTTATCAAAAAATAAATTTATCGATTTAGTTTTTTTATATACATAAATAATTAAAGGAAAAAACAATATAACATAAATTATATATAAAGCTTTTAATGAAATAATGATGGTAAAAATTATCGTAAATATTTTTAAATAATCGGTATTAATCGTTTCAGTTTTTTTATTTATAAAATAAATGTAATTGACCATCAATAGAATAATTAAAACCATCGCCGATCTATCTGTTCCATGCTCACCTAATCTGTAAAAAAAAATATTAATAAAGGCTAATGATGAAAGACTAAAAAAAGTTACAAAAATATAATTTTTGCTAATATTTTTATTGAAGATTAATTTTATTAGAATAAAATTTGAGAATACCAAAATATAAGCTGGGACTAAATGAAATAAGTTATACTTAGCGGCTGGCAAACTAAATAAAGATGATAATAAAAATATTGATGAGTGTGTTTTAAAGCCATGATTTAAATTACCGAAACCTAAGGGATGAGGATATTCAGTTAATGTAAGTATGTAAGGGAAATGATAATAATGAAAATCATCATGATTTTTACCAACCAATA
Source organism: uncultured Alphaproteobacteria bacterium (assembly GCA_964480315.1). GTDB lineage: Bacteria > Pseudomonadota > Alphaproteobacteria > HIMB59 > HIMB59 > HIMB59. Next base: position 6,021 of record CAYZPP010000005.1, read on the forward strand.
TAAATATCAGGGATAAAATAGTTATACTTATTAACAACTTAATATTTGTTTTATCATTATTGAGTTTATTGAAATAAAATATAAATAGACTTAATCCGATCAATAAGATTAAAAAATTAAATACCTGCCCGTGTGCAATAAATTGAGTACTAATATATGAAATTAATAATAGAAAAAATATTCCAACAATTCCTTGATATCCTAAGTTTAGATTTTTTAATTTAATAATTTTTTTACTAGCAAAAAAACCATAACCTAAAATTGACAATAAAATTAGCGGATAATAAATAAAAATCATCTGAATTTAATATTTCTATTTTTTTTTTTTACTAAGTTCTTATAAGATTTTTTATTTAAATATTTTTGCATTTAAAATTAATTGTTTTTTTTAAATAGATTTAATAAAACAAAAATAAGCATTGTAAAATAATAGTCATAGCTAATTATAAACTGTTTTTTCTTTTTTTTTAATATAAATCTTAAATATTGAAAAGCTTCATATCTTTTTAGCCACCAATTAATTGAATACTTTTTATATTTTGAGGAAATTCCGTCAATGTCATTAATATAGGTTGTTAAATTATCATTTATAATATTCAAATCTTCACAATAATGGTGTGCATATATCAATAAACGCGCGTCTATTTCTAGATTATAGAAATTATTTTTTTTTATGTATTTTAAGTATTTTATAAAAAAATTTCTTCTAAATGAAATACAACTGGTTGGAAAAATTGTCGGCCAAGTAGATTCATTTGAATTTATTCTTTTTAAATAAAAATTTTTTTTTGCAGATGGTAGATTTACAACAAAATTATTTTTATTATTATCTTTAAAATATAATAGTATTTTTTTTAGTTTATTTTTTTTGAAAATATCATCAGAATCAAGCAAGCATATAATATTACCTTTACTTGATTTAAATGCTTTAATAATTCCATTTATTTGATTTAAGGGTGGGGATTTTATATTATTTTTTTTTGGATTTTTAATTAATTTTATTTTTTTGAATTCTTTAACTATATTAATTGAGTTATCTGTTGATGCATCATCATAAAATAAAATCTCATAATTTTTAATACTTTGGTTAACCACACTTAATAAATTTTTTTTAAGAAATTTTTCTTTATTGTAATTCGTAATTAGAATGGATATGTAGTTTTTTTCTATCAATTTAGATTTTTTTAATACGCTTTATTAAATTTATTGAATCTCTGTCTTTATTATTCTTGAGTATTGAAATTTCTTCATTGTGCATTTTTAATAGAAATAATTTATACTCTATTTCTCTTGTTTATTAAGATCAAAGTTTACCATTTCATTTATTAACGATTTAAAGTTAATTTGAGGTTTCCACTTAAGAAGTGTTTTAGCTTTTTTAAAATCAGCTCTTAAAATTATTTTATCAGTTTTTCTTAAAAGCTTTTTATCAATAACTAAATATTTTCTATAATCTAGATTTTGACTTTTAAATGCTATTTTAAGAAAGTCTTTAACGGTATGAGTTTTTCCAGTACCAATTACAAAATCTCTTGGTTTTTTTATTTGAAGCATTTTCCACATAGCATAAACATAGTCTTTGGCGTGACCCCAGTCTCTTTTAGAGTCAATATTCCCAAGAATTAATTTTTTTTTTTTACCCTGAATAATTGAAGCTAAAGTATGAGTAATTTTTCTTGTAACAAAATTTTTATTTCTTCTTGGCGACTCGTGATTAAAAAGAATACCAGAACATGCAAATAGTTTATACGCATCTCTATAATTTTTTGTTAAATAATAACCTGCAATTTTAGATACTCCATAAGCAGATCGAGGATTAAATTTGCTATTTTCATTTTGTGGCGATTTCTCTGCATCTCCAAACAGCTCGGATGATGCTGCAAAATAAAATTTTGTTTTTCTAGAGTATTTTTTAATAGCAGATAAAATGTAGTGAGTGCCATTAATATTTGGATTTAATTTAAAAAATTCATCCTCAAATTTATAATTAATAAAACTTTGAGCAGCTAAATGATAAAACTCATCTGGTTTAATTTTTTTGATTAGTGCTTTTATTTTTGAATAATCATTAATATTAATTTTCTTAAATTTAATTTTATTTTTTATTTTCGAAATATTTAGAAAATTAATTTTTTTATTAGGATTACAAATTCCATAAACTGTATAATTTTTTTTAATTAATAGTTCGGCTAGATAAGAGCCATCTTGTCCACTTATACCAGTAATTATAGCAAGTTTTTTTAACATTTAATCTATGAAATATTTTTATTTATTTAAAATTTACGAATACATTTTTGCATTTAGTGTTTGGATATTCATAATATCTCTTTTTTCTTCTTGATCAATAGATCTTCTTCCATACATAAATCTTTAATTATTTATTATGTAAAGGTTGCCACCCTCCCAATTTGAACTAATTGTTAAATCTTCAGAAATCTTTTTAACTTCATTTAATATGTTTTGAGGTATCTTTTCTCCATTCTCCAAAGATATGCATAACGGTTGAGGGTCTCTATCTAAAATTATCCGAACGTGATTAACAAAAGCTATTTTATTTGATTTTCTTAAATAATGAAGTCTATTTGAATGATTCCAGCACACGGAGGTAGTAAAAGAATTAAAAATATAATATAGTTTATTAACAAATTAAGTTAAAATTTAAACAAGTCAGATAGTTCATCTACTAATAAAGCAGTAAAAAAAATATTAAAAAATGTTGAATTTCTCCATTCATAATTAGATTAAATGAATATTTTAGGACTAAATTATGGAGGACATGACACATCAGCATCCATAACTGTTAAAGGAAATGTTGTGGCAGCGTGTGAAGAAGAGAGATACGATTACGTAAAACATTCTAGAAATTTTCCAATAAATGCAATAAACGATTGTTTAAAAATAGCTAAACTTAAAATTAAAGATATAGATTTAATTTCATTTTCTAACGATCCGTACTTACAAATTAGAGAAAAATATATAAAATTAGCTATAGAGGACAATAACAGAGTTGATTTTTTAATAAATGAATTTGATAGAATTAGAAAATTAAGTGAAACAGAAGATTTCATTAGAAAAAAACTTAATTATAAAAAAAAAATAGAATTTAATGAGCATCATCTTTGTCACCTAGCTAGTACTTTTTATCCAAGTGGTTTTAAAAAATCTTTAATTATATCTTACGATGGGATTGGAGAAATTCATTCAGCACTTTTTGCTATTGGAAATAAAAATAAAATAAAGGTTATTCATCAAGATAATAAATATCCAGACTCTCTTGGGTTATTTTATTCGGCTGTCACATTTTATTTAGGCTGGAATATATTTTGTGATGAAGGAATTATTATGGGGTTAGCTCCGTACGGTAATTCTAAAAGTAAATTAAAAAATTCAAATAAAAGATATATTGATTATTTTAGAGAGATAATCAAAATTGATAAAAAAGATCCACTTAAATACTTAATCAATAAAGAATGGATTGATTATCATAAGATTAGGGATAAATGGGTTAGTAAAAAATTTTTAAATGTATTTGGAAAAAAAAGGAAAACTGGTTCTAAAATTTCTTTACATCACAAAAATATAGCCGCAGCTCTTCAAGACAGATTAGAGGAAGTTGTTTTGTATCAATTAAAAATATTAAAAAAAAAAAAAAATTTGGATTATTTATGCATTTCAGGAGGTGTAGGCTTAAATTGTTCACTTAATGGAAAAATAGAAAAATCTAAATTATTTAAAGAAATTTTTATTCAACCAGCAAGTGGTGATGCAGGTGTTTCTTATGGCGCCTGTTTGTATAGTCATGCAAAGCATTTCAAGAATTTTAAATTCAAAAAACATCATGACTTTAATTTAGGATCAAGATCGAACAAAAAAGAAATCCTATCTGCACTCAAAAATAAAAAGATGAATTTTACAGATTATAGAGAAAAGATTTATGCTAAAACTGCAGAACTAATTAGTGAAGGAAAGATTATAGGTTGGTATCAAGGAGCAACTGAGTTTGGACCAAGAGCCCTAGGTAACAGAAGTATTTTGTGTAAACCATTTCCAGAAAAAATGAGAGATCATATAAATAAAAACGTTAAATTTAGAGAATATTTCAGACCATTTGCACCATCAGTACTTGAAGAAGACTTACATGACTATTTTACAATAAATCAATCAAGTCCACACATGTTAATTGCTTGCAGTGTAAAGAAAGATAAAAAAGCATCTATACCAGCAACAGTTCATGTGGACAACACTTGCAGGGCTCAAAGTGTTTCTAAAAATCTCAATCCAAAATTTTGGAATTTAATAAATGAATTTAAAAAAATTACTGGTATTCCAGTTTTATTAAATACTTCTTTTAATATTAAAGGCCAACCAATTGTGAATAATCCAAAAGATGCCATAGATTGTTTTAAAAAATATAAAATTGACTATCTAGTTACAGATTCTATCCTGGTTAAAAAAAATTAATCTTAAATTAACACTAAGTTTATTATTTAAATAAAAAATGAAAAAAAAAAATTTAAAAAAAAATTTTTTTTCTATTATTACAGTTGTTAAAAATAATCAGGATGATATTGGAAAAACTATAAAAAGTATTCTAGCACAAAGTTTCAAAAATTTTGAATACATAGTAATTGATGGAAAATCTAATGATAAAACCCTAGAAATAATTAATAAATACAAACATAAACTATCTTATATTTTATCGGAAAGAGATAATGGTATTTATTTTGCAATGAATAAAGGCTTGAAACTTGTGAATGGTCAAGTAATAATATTTGTGAATTCAGGAGATTTATTAACAAAAAATGCACTAAAAATTATTTACAATAAATTTAACCAAAATAAAAATGCAGATTTTATTTTTGGTACGGTAAGAAGATACTATACGACAGGACATATTTTAAAATATGGCTATAATCCAAATAGACTCAAATATAATTTTGATTTTGCTACCTCACATTCTACTGGTTTTTTTATTAAACTAATATCTTTAAGAAAAGTAGGGAATTTTAATACAAAATATAAATGTTCTGCAGATTATGATTTTTACTATAGAGCTATAATAAAAAAAAAACTTACTGGTGTTTCAACAAGTAAAAATGAGCTAATTGGAATTATGAAAAGTGGTGGATACTCGAGTACTGTGAGTTTTATGGATCACTTACTAGAAGAATGCTCAATAAGAATAAATAATGGACAAAATATTGTTCTAATTATTATTCTTTTTTTTAACACTTTTTTTAAAAGATTCTTAAAGTTAATTAAAAATCTGTAACTAATTTTTTTATTGATGTTCCCTTTATTTAATCCTTATTAGATTTTCATTTTTCATTTCAAACAATTTATTACAATAATTCCATATTTGGGGATTATGTGAAATTACAATTACAGACAAATCTTTTGATATTATCTTTAAATCTTTAAATATTTTGTTTTCAGTGTCTTTATCTAGACCATTGGTAGCTTCATCAATAATTAATATTTTAGGCTGTCTAACTAAAGCTCTTGCAATTCCTATTCTTTGTTTTTGACCACCAGACAGTTTTGCACCACCTTCTCCAATGATTGTATCTTCTTTATTTTCTAGTGAATTTACTAGGTCAATTAGTTGTGTTTTTTCTAATACTTCATTTAGTAATTTATCTGAAACTGAAAAATTCTCATTAAAAGACATTAATATATTATTTTTAATTGTGTCATCAAAAAGAAAAGTTGATTGAGGCACATACCCAAAGATTTTTTTACAATTTTGAATTCTTACTTCTTTGTCGTCTATATAGAAGGTTCCACTAATAGGATTTAATAATCCTATAAATATATCTACTAAAGTTGTTTTCCCAGATCCACTTTCTCCGTATATACCAACAATATCATTCTTTCTATTAATCTCAAAAGATAAATTCTTGATAATTTCTTTTGTATCTAAATAATTAAATGTAATTTCTTTACAACGAAATTGTTTAGTAAAATTTGATTGATTTATTTCTTCATTTTCATAGTTTTTGGTTAAATCTTCTTTGATACTCTCGTCAAATTCTGTCTTAACTAAATTAATAGATGCCTTATAACTACTTAGTGAATTTAGAACTCTCAGTGAAGACATTATTGCAGGCAAAATTTTGATCATAGAAATCAAAAATATTGATGTAAAAAGTGTAAACTCCATTATTGTATATCCATAATAAATGAATGAAATAGCCAATATTAATAAAAATATAATAAGAATAAATTCAATCCAGACACGGGGTAGTAATTTAATACTGTTAGCTTTTGCCTTAGTGTTTCCCATATAAATTGATAATTCCCTGAATTTCTTTTTAAATAATTTTTCTAAATTATAAGCTTTAATAATTTTTATGCCCTGAAGAGACTCAAGTATAACCTTATTTTGCTGTCCTTTAACTTGTTGCTCAATTAAACCTAGATTTTCCAGGTTCTTACTAAGTAATTTTTTTGCAAAAAGTACAAAAAGTATTGAAAAAAATATAATCAAAATACTTATTTTAAAATTTATTGTAATGACAAAAATCAAAAGCATAACAATTAGTAAAAATTCTTTTGCTATCATAATTATTGGCTCTAAAAGTCCTGCAGTAAAATTGCTTGCCTCTATAGTAATATTTCTATGTAAAATTGATGAATTAGAGTTAACAGTTAATTCATAATTATTATCAATATACTTGTCATATAATCTTAAAGAGATTTCAACCTTTATACGCTGAGTAAACTTCTGAATATAAAATTCTAAAAATGTTAAATATATTCCTTTAAATAAATATACAAAAATAATTATTATAGTTAGGTTTATAATAATAGTTTTTTTATCAATGCCATCAAAATTAAATATGCCTTTGATTGAAAATATATCTATTGACGTACCTAAAATTTCTGAAATTAATGGTATAATTAATCCTATGCCTACCGTTTCTAAAAAACCTGCCAAGGCTAGAGAGAAAAAAATTAAATTTAAATTTTTTTTTTTCTTTTTTGGAAGAACTTTAAATAATTCTTTGATTAAATTAATATAATAATACATATTGCCAGTTTTTATGGCAAAAATTATCTTATAACGCAATAATTAATAAAAATTTAAATCTTTACTAATTCTATAGTTTTAGAGATTTTCAACGCTAATTTTTGAATATCTTTCTTTTCAAGGTTAGCTCTATCAAGAATATAGGCTGATCTCTGATAAATTTGTTTTCTTGTGATATTGAGTTCATCTGACAAAGTTTGTTGCCAATAGTGTTTACCATATAAGCTTAAAGGGTTGCAAAATAGCTGATAACAAATGCTATAAAGATCTTTTTGGTTGCAATATTTTAATTTTAGCCAATCTTTAGTTAAAAGGTTTTTGTATGATATTTTGTTTTTCCAATCATTAGTTAGCTTAAATGTTGGTGACCAAAAAGTAGCTTGTGAAGCAATACATTTAAAATTTAAAAATAATCCCTCTAAAATTGCAGACCCGTGATGTGAAATTAAAATAGTTTTTTTATCTACTTGATTGAGTAAATCGATATTCGTTATTGGTTTTTTAATAAAAAGTACGCATCTGTTATTTGCATATTTAGTCATGATTTTGTGAAATAATTTTATATCATAACGCATAATTTTATTAGGAAATTTACTGTGAAAAAAAGAAGGATGTGCTTTAACCAAAACTCTATTGCTTTTATTCTTTAATAGCAGATCAATTGAATATTCAAGCCAATCATAAACATTAACAAAATCATCATATCCATATAACATTTGTCCATCTGTAAATGAGTGAACATAAATTACATGAGTAATTTCATCAAAATTATTATTCAGTTTGACAAACTTTATAGTCTTCATCCATGGAATGGTTTCTGTTTTATGAATAACTTTTGTTATGGATGCCTTAGCTTGTTTAATTTGTGTATTATTTAATTTTTTGATTTTTTTTAATTGTATAAAATTTTCATAATCTAAGAATTTTTTTTTTGTATTAATAAAATATAGTATTCCTTTTGGATATCCAAGTGTATAGATTGGGATTTTTTTTTTAGCCAAAACTGATATTATTAAACCATTTCTATACATTCCGTGGTCAATAAAAGCTGCCCTAATATTATTCTTTTTTAATTTAATAATATTTCTTAATATTTTTATATTTAAATAAAAACATTTAATTGACTCAACAATAAATGAACTTTTGTTTAAGTAACAATTATAATTTTTATATATTTCTGGTACTGCGTATCGGCCTAAATTATAACCTTGGTGTTTAACTGACATAATTTTTTTTTTTGAAAAAAAATGTGTTTTAAAAATAATCTTTATTAGGTAAAAAAATGATATTATATCAAATCTATAGATTTTATTTATGTTCAAAGTAAGTTTTTGATTAATTAGTTTTTCTGAATGAGCTTTTGCAGCTTCAACTAAAAATTGGTACGGTCCGCTAAGCTTTCTTGTTGAGAAAAAAATTTTTTTGTCTTTATTCATAAAATATTCAAAAAATACTTCTAAAAATATTTATTGCAACTCTTAAATCAGAATAATTATCAATATCTTTAACTCTATAATTTGGTAAAAAATATCCTTTAACTTTTTTTGAATTAAAAATATTTTTAAATTTTAAAAAATCTGAAGTAAAACCCCAATAAAATTGACCAGCGTCATGATAATATTCTTTAAATTTTTGAGTATTTTTTAATGCATTACTATTATTTTTTAAAGAAAGGTAATTATTCTTATTTTTTAATAAAGATTTATCTATAGGATAGCTATAATTTGTAATTGGAAATACAAATCTAGTGTTTTTTTGCAATAATTTTTTAGAGTTGATTATATCTTTGTAAAAAATTAATGGAGAGCTTGGCAAAACACAGCAAATTGTTGAATACTTCTCATCTATGGTTTGTATATAATCTCTTACTACAGCTAAAAGAGGAGTGCTATCTAGTGCTAATTTTTTTGGTCTCTTGACAAAATCAACCTTTAGTTGCTTTGCAATTTTAATTATTTTATCACAATCAGTGCTTATAACAATCTTGTCAAAACATTTGCTTTTTTTTGCTGCTTTTACTGACCAATAAATCATTGGTTGTTTATTAAATTTTATTATATTTTTATTTTTAATTCTTTTACTTCCACCTCTTGCTGGAATTATACAAATTGAATTCATTTTTTTAAAAAAATTTTTTAATAATTATGACTATTTTATTCATATCTATTTTTGATAAATTTGGGAATATAGGTAAACTAATTGCATTTTTAAAGTAACTACGATTGTTTAAAAAATTTTTTTTATTAAAATTAAATCTTTTATAATAAGGATGTTCATATATAGGGATGTAGTGTATGTTAGTTTTATAACCTTTTTTTAGTAATTCTTTATACAATAAATCCCGATTTTTTTTTTTTAAATAAATTACATAAAGATGAAATGATGAATAATTATCATTTGATAGAGTGGGAAGTTTAATTGGTAAATTTTTTAATTCCTTATTATAAAATTTTGAAATTTTATTTCTAATTTTTATAAATCTATCTACTTTTTTTAATTGAGAACTTCCTAAACTAGCCTGCATGTCTGTTAGTCTATAATTTAAACCTAAATCTGTTTGAAAAAATAACCACGGTTTTTTTATCAATAATTTTTTTTTTTTTAAATAATTTTGATCAATTCCATGCGTTCTTAATGATTTCAACTTGAGATTCAAATTTTGGTTGTTAGTTGTTATTGCACCACCCTCACCTGTTGTAATTATTTTTACTGGGTGAAAACTAAATAC
>CAYZPP010000006.1:0-15079 GCA_964480315.1 uncultured Alphaproteobacteria bacterium
GATCCCGCTTCGCACATTGACTACTCTGGCTTGATTCCGCAAGCCTTGATTCGGCAATTAGTGAGCGCGGGTTCTTCCTCCTCCAGGAGTGGCACGATATGTTCCCCGCTGACGAAGCCCTGATGCGTGAGGTTGTTGCCACTCTCTCGGAGGAACCCGTTCCTGTCGACGTTGCCGTCACGGAGCCAATTCGACTTGCTCTAATGTTCCCCAGCCTCGAGATTTCTGACGCGTTTGCTCGTGCACAGAAGTCCATTGAAGGACACCTGACCGCTCTGAATATTCCTTTCGATGTAACCGAGTTCTTCATCAACTCTGGAGAGCACGAGGTTCAGGCTAGCCAGATTGATCAGCTGCTCGCTAATAAGGACCAGTATGACTACGTCATCATTGGTCCCAGTGAGTACTTGGTTCAGAAAGCAAACATTGGACGTCTTACTGCTGTGATTCCTACCATTGTTCTCAACGTCGTGAACCCGTTCTTCGACTCCCCCGGCACGACCACAATGCCTTTGAGCACCGTTGGTTTCGACCACGGTGAAGGTGCAGCCCTGTTGTGTGCATGGACCCTCGAGAACCATGGAACATCCGGTAACTTTGCTCTGCAGCGTTACCTGCCCGGTTTGATTGACTCCGGTCGTTCCACCAACTACGGAGACTGCCTCGTGGAGGGTGGCTGGACCTTGGTGAATGAATACGCTGGTGATGGAGACCAGGAAAAGTCATACACTGGTTCCAGTGCCATGCTCACGGCTAACCCTGAGCTGGACCTGATCCATAATGGTTCGACTGCCGGTGCCTTGGGTACGCTTGCCGCTTTGGCACAGCGCGATCTGATGGACTCCGTCCTTACCAACGGCTGGGGTGGCGGACAAGATGAGCTTGACTCCCTGATCAAGGGAGAGCTCGACTTCACGCTTTTCCGCGTGAATGACGACTGGGGCGCATCGGTTGCGGAAGTAATCAAATTGCACCTCGAAGGTAAGCCAGTCCCTGCTGTTATCGCTCCTTCGATGAAGGTTCTTGACCAGACCTTCACCGAAGCGCAGATCAAGTTAGAGACCGACTACGCATTCCGCTACTCCGGAATCCTCGAGCGCTAAGCCCAGGGTTTCAGCAACTCATTAGTACATAACTAAGGGAGGGGTCCCCGAGCGTCAAGCCTGGGGACCCCATCTCGAGACACAAGGAGAAGAACGACAATGACCATTGAAATGCGCGGGATTTCGAAGTCCTATGGAGCAGTAGAAGCCCTGAAAGATGTCGACTTCACGGCAACCCGAGGCGAGGTAATGGCTATCTTTGGCGACAACGGTGCCGGTAAGTCCACTCTGATTAAGATTCTTTCTGGGTCAATTGAGCCAACAGCAGGCACCATAACCATCGACGGTGTAGCGAGGAACTTTTCTAACCCTATTGCCGCTCGCGAAGCAGGAATTGGCACTCTGTATCAAGACCTGGCGGTCTTTGATCAACTTGATGTGACCATGAATTTCTTCATCGGCCGCGAAAAAACCAAGTTTGGCGGGTTCATGGACTTTGGCAAGATGCAGCGCCGCACCCTTGAATTGGTCCGTAAGTTTTCCGTGCGGAACATTGACATTCATGCTCCGCTGGAAGATCTCTCCGGCGGTCAGCGTCAGATCGTCGCCATCACCAGAGCCACCGGTTTTGGTAGCGACTATATAATATTAGACGAACCCACCTCGGCTCTGAGCCCATCGGCGGCCCTGGAGGTGCTGGATGTGGTTCGTCAATTGGCGGACAGCGGCATTGGAGTCATTATCATAACTCACAACGTGGCCCAAGGCCTGGCCGTTGCTGATAAGGCAACTGTTCTCCGCTTGGGCGCTGTTGCGGGTGTTATCGATGCGAAAAGCACTTCTACAGAGGAAGTAGTTTCCCTCATCGTAGGAACAAACCAACTAGCTGAGTAGGGATTCTGGTGGTGCACCCGTTGTTACAACGCATGCACCACGCCTTGGTCCCCAGGAATACCTCAAACGAACATAAGGAGAAAAAAGCGATGTCAGTTAAGGACAAGGTAGTAATCATCACCGGCGCGGGTCGCGGTATCGGTGCGGCAACAGCACGTTTGATGGCCAGCCAAGGAGGCAAGATTGTCGTAGCAGACATTAACGAGGAGGGCGGCACTGCAGTTGCCGACTCGATTACATCTGCCGGTGGTTCTGCAATTTACGCCCGTGTTGATGTCTCCGATAGCACACAGATGACAGGACTCGTTGAGCGTGCGGTCAAGGAATATGGCCGCCTTGATGGCATTGTGAACAACGCGGCAACTATTGCTGTTGCCGAAATAGAGAACCTTTCCGTTGAGGAATGGGACCGAGTGATGATGGTCAATGGTCGTGGTGTGTTCCTCGGCTGCAAGCACGCCATTATTCAGTTCAAGAAGCAGGGCGGGGGCGGTTCCATTGTGAATATTGGTTCCATTTCTGCAGTGGTGGGTCTTGCCCAGCAGCCTGTGTATTGCGCTTCCAAAGGCGCAGTGGTCCAGTTGACTCGTCAGATTGCGATGGAATACGCTAAAGAAAACATCCGTTGCAACACTGTGGGCCCGGGCTCAGTTGATGGTGAGTTCTTTCAGATGTATCTCGACGGCCAGGGTGACGCTGATTCAGCACTGCAGGCTGTCTTGAACGCTCACCCCATGGGCCGTGTTGCGCGACCGGATGAAATTGCGGAAGCAATTACTTTCCTGATTTCGGACAATGCCTCATTCGTTACTGGATCGAACCTTCAGGTAGATGGCGGATACTCGGCACAATAGGAATGGGTACAAAAGTGTTGGTGGGTGATCGGGCCTTTGCTCGACCACTCATCAGCTATAGGAGGAGAGATGATGGAACTGTTCACGGCTGATGCTCGGTTTGGTGACCTGACCTTGGGCAACGCCTCGGTTGAGCGGCTCTGGAGTGGTGGGCGTTGGGTCGAGGGGCCCCTCTATCTTCGAGACCACCAGATGTTTTTATGGAGCGACATCCCCAACGACCGTATTCTGCGTATGCACGAGGACGGACAGGTCGGGACTTATCGCCAGCCAGCAGGGTTTGTGAATGCAAATACCCGGGACCGCGAAGGACGCGTCATCTCGTGCGAACACGGCAACAGGCGTGTGACGAGGCGCGAACTTGATGGCACAATCACGGTTCTGGCCGACCAGTTCGAGGGGAAAGCCCTGAACTCCCCTAATGACGTTGTGGTTCACTCTGAGGGAAGCGTGTGGTTCACAGACCCTCCATATGGCATTCTGTCCGACTACGAGGGTGGCCGGCGCGCTCAAGAACAGCCCGGCTGCTATGTCTATAGGGTAGACCTAGAAACCGGTGCAGTGACCGCGGTGGTAACGGATATGGCTAAGCCCAATGGCCTGGCATTCTCTCTCGATGAGTCATTTCTTTACGTAGCCGATAGCGAGGCAACACACGACTCCGGAGGCGCACACAGTATCTGGCAATTCGACGTTATTGAAGCTCGAACCCTCGCCAATAAGAAGCATGTTGTGGAAGTGAGCCCTGGAGTTCCCGACGGGTTCAAACTTGACGAGCATGGAAACATTTGGACGAGCGCCGCCGATGGTGTGCACTGTTACGCCCCGGATGGAGTGTTGCTGGGAAAAATCCTACTGCCTGAGGTGGTCTCCAACCTGACCTTTGGCGGACTCTACGGTAACCGCCTCTTTATCACCGCCTCAAGCTCTGTTTATGCTGTGTATACGAATGTACGTGGGGCAAACCTGACCTAGAAAATCCAGGACTCCCTCTCAGTTGTTCTGCATAAAACTGCCGACACCGCGGTGTTTGGTTGGGTTTTACGGCCAAGATGTTACTCGGTCGCTGTGGCACAAGAGACTTTCGATAGCAACAGGTGGGCAACCTCTCGATCACGTAGCCGCTTGGCTAGAGAGGCACCTCAAGTAATTACCAATGACCTAACGCCTGTCCCCACCCGAGGAATACAATGAGGCCAAAACGGGGTAACACCATGAATGAAGTCGAAAAGGTATTCGTCATCACCGTTGCCGGAAATGGCATCTGCCGTGAAGCACCGGCTTTACGGCAATGTGGAGAGGAAGTCGCCGGTCTCGACATCAAAGGCGAGTGGCTGTGAGAAACCACAGCTCTTGCTACCGCCAAGGCAGAACACTTTGCTCCGTTTACCATCGACATCACTAAACGCAAAAATGTGTTGGCTTTGCCAGCAAAGATCATGAAAAATTTGGGCCAAGTTGATTCTGCGACGCCGGAACACAGCGTTTGGCGGAGTGCGGTAGTCATGTTTGGTGATCCCTGCCAGTTGACACCGGTGGTCTCAGGGCAGGCAGAGAAGTATTGTCATCAGGACCATGATCGCTCCCTCTAGTTTTTTGGCGCGAGCGTTTGATTTGATTCACCACCATGCCACACGGCTTAATTCCTGTCCCGAGAAGCCTCGTGACTCAGCGAAGTTTTTAGCCGTTACGGTAGTCGATTACTCGAATGACGCTCGAGTCATCTGACCCGCCAAGGTCGCGGGCTTGTCCCATCACATAGAGCTGCTCAGCCGCCGCCGCCACCGGTGTGCTGAGGCCATGCTTTTTTGCAAGTGATGTAACGATTCCCATGTCTTTGACAAACAAATCGAGCCTGCTGAGAACCTCCGCGCCATCCTTATCGAAGGCCTGGAGCATCCGAGGTCCGCGGTTGCCGAGCATAAAGGATTCAGCAGCGCCCGCCTGCAAGGCACTGAGTACGTCCTCTTGGTCAAGTCCCAGTCGGCCGGCAAGGGCAAGCGCTTCGGCTGCTGCTGCGATGTGAACACCACAGAGCAATTGATTCACCGCTTTCATTGATTGACCGTCCCCGGGGTTTTTTCCGATTCGAATAAGGTGAGACGCCAACTGGGTCAGCAGCGGTTTAGCGCGGTCGAACGCCTCGTCCCCGGCGCCAACAACGATGAGTAAGTCTCCGGCCCGCGCGCGGGCCGGTCCGCCAGAGATGGGAGCATCAACAAAGCTGATTCCGAGCGCTTCTAGTCTCTGAGCAACCTGGCGAAGGCCATCCACTCCGATTGTCGAGGTGACGACTACAACGACGCCAGGCTCCATGACCTCCGCTATGCCCTGGCTACCAAAAAGTGAGCTCTCGAGCTGTTCCAAGTTACGCACTGCAACGAACACGTAATCGGAGTCTGTCGCAGCGTCACGGGGGTTGTCACTCACCGCGATGTCCTGCTTCAGCGCGAGTTGCCGGCGCTCAGGAGAGGGGTCAAAACCTTTGACGGTTCCGCGTTCGCGAAGCCGGGCAGCCATCGGAAGCCCCATTGCACCTAGGCCAAGCATCGCGACTGAGGGGTTTACGTTTGTCATGAGAGGGTTCCTTCCAGTTTGTAAACAATGTCCGATAAAGCTTGCGGGCTTCCGACGTTGCCAGGGAAAACAACGTAGGGAACTCCTCTGGCAGGTCCCTCCAACGGCTCCCACAAAGATACGATGCCAGGGAGCAATGAGCCCCGGGCCATCGCCTTCGTTATCCCTAGACCGAACTGAGCCACATCAGAGGAGGTAATTCCTCCCTTGGCCACTACGAAACGCGGAGTGATGTGGCTAATCACCTGAGCCACGATGGTGGAAATTGCCTCAGAGGTGGTGCGAGCAATATTGAGAGATTCCTGTTCGGTCGAGCCCGAGATACGTATCCTACTGGTCGAGAGCACCACGCTGCCCTGGGCGAGTAACACACAAAGCTCGGCCACAATAGAGCGGATGAGCCGTGGTCGCTGGTCATCCGCAAGCAAGTCCTCGACCGATATTTCCATGGAACTAATTGACCCGGTGCTTTGGAGTTCTTGCAGTTGAACACTGGTTACGGAGGTGTGCGAGCCGACAACAATCAATCCACCTTGGGTTCTTGCCGGCGCCCCACCGCTGTCAATCACCAACGCGATGTCGCTCGATTCCAACGGTGGCCGGACAGTCTGACCGATTAGGGCACGCACAAAGGGTGGCCCAACCCGGTAGACAAAGTTTTTTCCGCCATTTTCCGCTCGTCGCATTGCGAGTGCCACAACGCGCAGATCCTCTTCCGCGATACAGTCAACGACGATGACGCATCCAGTGGGTGCGTCATTAATCACGGAGGAAACCTTATCAACACCGCTTCTAATCGTCGGGAGTTCGATTGCCACAACACTGCTGGCAGGAATAGTGCCCGCTGATTTTTCTTCGACCCATTGCGCAAGGTGTGAGTTTTGGTAGCCAAAGGTGGAGTCAGTTGCGAACTCGGTCTCGCCAACAGGCGTGAATTCGCCGCTCGCAAAAGACCCGGCGTAGTGGATCTGGTTGCTCGTAATACGCCCTGCGTCCGGAAAAGCGGGAATCACCACAATGGCGTCCGTCGATATGTTCGCGAGAACGGTGAGTGCGCTCGCGATGGCGTGGGGTTCGAGGGGAAAGTGACCACGCAGGGTTGAGTCCGAGCGGGAGATAAAACCTAGTTGATGGCCACTGTTGGCTGCAGCAGTCAGCGCCTTGGTCACAATCTCTGTGTTTCGAGCGGTCGCCTCGAGGGGATGCAACGCTCGAGAGTTGGCCATCACATACACTGCGGGTTTTCTTTGGCGAAATGCCCATTCGAAGTCTGCGACTTCCCATCGCATCAGGACGGGCAGATCTGCGATTGCTTGTGTTCCTGTGGGGTCATCGTCTATGACGACAAAAATACGTTGGTCGTCCGAGTTGATTGAACCCCAGAACCTCAATGACTCCTGGTCGGGCGCTGCAATACCCTCGAGGATCTCGTTGAGGGTGGACATGAAAGGGACCTTACCGTTCCTGCACGTTGGGCGCGTTGGGAGGGAGGGCGAAAGAGTCAGCCGCAATAACTTCCCGGAGAAGGTCGTTAATGGTTTGGTTGATGTGGCTGTTGACAGCCTGCTGGCAGGCTTCAGGATCGCCACTAATGACCGCGTCAAGAATCTTGCGGTGCTGTTCTTGTGCGTGCACCCTCACCACTTCCACGGAGGAGGTTTGGTACCGACCGATGTAGAGCTCTTCCGCAATGGGGCCGAGCAACATGGGGATGAAGACATTGCCGCAGTTGTGCAAAAAAACGTTGTGGAACTCGATGTCAGCGGAGGCGAAGGCCGACACCTCAACATTCTCGTGAGCTGTGCTCATTTTCTGAAAGAACTTTTCCATCTGGTCGACATGCTCTTGAGTGCGCGTTTTGGCGAAGCTTTCGATGGCGCTCATTTCGATCATTTGTCTGATCTGGAGCAGGTTTAGACGCACCTCTGCCCGGGTGTCGGCGCGCGAGAAGGCCTGAATGACGGGCCTGGTAACGACCCACTCAACATAGTAGTTGAGGTATGTGCCCCGTCCACGTTGGACGCGAAGGATGCCGTGTGATCGCAGAACACCGACCGCTTCGCGAAGGGTCAACCGCGACACATCAAGCTGATCGGCAAGTTCGCCTTCCGGTGGAAGCGGTTCTTCATGGGTGAACTCTCCGGCCAGCACGCGGTCAAGCAGCGCGTCGACAGTCGCGTCGACAAGAGATTGCTTTGCCATGACCTTCCTCCTCTTGAAACATCAGACTTCTGATGTACTATCATGATTGCATAATGCGGCCAATAAGTAAACGCGAGCTTTAAAAATATTGCTTGCAAAAAAGACAGTCCCTTAGTCTATCTACCTACATACTGCCTTACTTTGGAGAGAGAGGAGCCCACATGATCGTGTCTAGTTCAGATTCCGCCCCATATCGCTTCGGTGAATACGGACCTGGGTACATTATTCGAGGCCCCAGAGCTGACTATGGTGTGGTGCGGTTGCGTCCCGGCGATGACGCGGGAAATCACTACCACGCTGAGATTGAAGAGACATTTGTAGCGCTTGAGGGTGAATGTTCACTCTGGGTTGATGGCCGCACCAGTTACACAATTACAGCAGGCGATGTCTATCAAATGGAACCTGGGGACCAGCACTACTTTGTGAACAACTCAGATGCTGATTTCCGCGCTCTGTTTGTGAAGACCCCCTATGACCCTGATGACAGTGTTCAAGTCCCCTGGAAGCCAGGCGAGGAAGCACCCCCGCTGGCCCCCAACAAATCGTAGAAGAACTGCGAGAGGAAAGAAGTAAAAAAAATGGCAGATCTAGAAGGTAACAAAGACGCAAAGAACTTCCACATCGATGTTCCGCAAGAAAAACACAGCCTGTCCATCAAGGGTGCTGCAGGGTTGGACTTCGGAATGCAGCACCGCCTGTCGCGAATCTTCGGCCCCAACGGCAAGACAGTGATGTTGGCCTTCGACCACGGTTACTTCCAGGGCCCCACCAGTGGTTTGGAGCGCGTTGATGTGAGCATTCCACCGATTGCCGCCTACGCGGACGCCTTGATGGCCACCCGGGGAATCCTGCGCTCAGTGATTTCAGGATCTGCGCGCAATGCGCTCGTAGTCCGAGCCTCCGGCGGCCCGTCCATTTTGAAGGAGCTATCCGATGAGCGCATCGCCATGGATATGGACGATGCCGTGCGCATCGATGCCGCCGCCGTTGCGGTTCAAGTATTTATCGGCGGCGAGCATGAAACACAGTCGGTGCACAACATGACCCAGCTGGTCGATGGCGGTCTCGCCCGAGGTATTGCTGTGTTAGGTGTCACCGCGGTGGGGACCGAGCTCACCCGTGATTCACGGTATTTGGGTCTAGCCACCCGCATTATTGCGGAACTGGGTGCGCAAATGGTGAAAACCTATTACTGCGAGGAGGGATTTGGGGAGGTAATTTCAGCATGTCCAGTTCCGGTAATTATGGCTGGTGGCAAGAAACTCCCGGTCCAGGATGCCCTAACCATGGCACATCGAGCAATCGACGAGGGTGCTGCTGGTGTGGATATGGGTCGAAACATCTTCCAGCGCTCGGACCCGACCGCGATGATTCGGGCTGTGCGCTCCATCGTTCACGATGGAACTAGCGCACATGACGCCCACCAGATGTATCAGGACCTTTCCGGCGGACTTGCCGACTGAGAGAGAGGGAAACACTATGAAGAAGTGGTCCGAGTCGGACGTGAATAGGGATTATTTTCCGGGTGTTTCGCCCGAAGTTTTGGAATGTATTGTTGCATCACGCTTACTCGGCCAGGATCCTTTCCTTGTGCTCTATGGCGGGGGGAACATTTCTGCTAAAAACGATGCCACGGTGTGGGTTAAGGCCTCAGGCCACGACATGGGCACTATCACTCCGGAGGGACTAGCCCCACTGGAGAGAGAACAGCTTCACCAGATGCTCCGGAAGGACGCTATGTCGGATTCGGACATGGTTGCTGGCTACCGAAGCGCCCTGCGAGATTCTAGCCATGGGACCCCCTCCATTGAGACACTGCTGCACAACCACTTGCCGGCACAATATGTCCTTCACACCCACGCTGATGCCATTGTTACCCTGACGGACACAGCAGACGGTGGCGACCTAGTTGTTCAGGCTCTGGGTGCAGGTGTTCGGGTTCTTCCGTATTGTTTTCCGGGTTTTGCGTTGGCCAAACTCATCGAGGCCGAGATTTACAACCCCCGCGACCTTGAGGGGATTGTGTTGACCCATCACGGCCTTTTCACGATGGATGATGACGCAGCTGAGGCCTATCGGAAGCATCAGGTTTTGGTGGAGCGTGCTGAGGCTTTCATTCGGAAGCGCACTGGTGTGTCGTTTGTCGACGATCCCAATGAAAGCATCACCACTGAGTCCGCTGAACTGTCTCACCTTCGTGACCGACTCGTTAGCACGTATGGCGGGGAGTTTCATCTCGTTCAGCGTTCTTCTCCGGCCATCTCTAAGTTTTTTGCAATTCCGGGTTTCCCCGAAATTACCCAGCGTGGTCCAACCACTTTGGAGCACGTGATTCGCACGAAACGCGTTCCGGCATTTCTGGAAGATTTAGAGGCCTATGGGCAGCGGTATGGTGAGTATTTTGCGGCTCTGAAGGTTGGGCACCCCGAGGACTTGATCATGTTGGATGCGTCCCCCCGGGTAGTCCTTGACGTGTCTCTGGGGATTGTGGGCGTTGGTCGAAGCGCCAGTGAAGCTGCCATAGCAGCAGACGTCTATCGGCACACCGTGCGCGTGATTACCGCCGCTGAGGCATTGGGTGGGTACAGCCCGGTGTCACCTCAACAGGCTTTTGACATCGAGTATTGGGAGCTTGAGCAGGCAAAACTGCGCGCATAAGTGCCGGGCTAAATTCCTGGTGCTCGCCACATAGCCTTGGTGATGCCCTCTCGAACCAATTGCAGTTGTGGTGGGTATGCCGCCTTCCATCGGGTGTAGGCATCGTCATATATACGGCGATTAGAGGGATTGGGCTCCAGTGTCTTTTCCCACCGAACAACAGCTGTGCCAGCCTCTGCCAAGGAAGAGTAAGAACCCGTTGCCACGGCGGCACAAAGTGCCGCGCCTAGTGCAGTTGCTTCTTTCACAACGGGAATACGCACCGGAAGCTGCAGAACGTCGGCCACAATCTGGGACCAGAGATCGCTCTTGGCTGCTCCACCAGCAAAAATGATGGATTGCGGGTTCGCATCAGTAAAAGAGGCAATGATTTCAAGATGTGAGCGGGACACGATGGCAGCATTTTCCATCAGAGCCCTAAATAACACCGGAACACCGGATTTTCCCACTTCCAACGAAAGATTTAGGAATGATGGCGCAGCATGAATCCAGGCCCCGTAGTTCATCGTGTCGGAGAAGATGGGGATAACCCCGTGGCTTCCCGGTGGAACCAGAGCAGCTTTTGCGGCGAGCACGTCATAAGGGTCCTTGCCGAGAGCAAGAGCCTCTTTGGCCTCGTTCTGACAAAAGGCATCTCGGAACCACCGCATGGCGATACCGGGGTTGAAGGAGATTCCCTCTGCCTGCCATAACCCAGGAATAGCGTGAGGATCGATGCGAATTCGCATGTCGGGATCTGTTTTGAGGGTCTCAATGTTTACCATCTGCTGCCAGAAAGAACCTCCAGCAATAGCGGTGTCCTCGGGTTTCACCATCCCTAAGCCCACGGCAGCGAGTTGGGCATCTCCGCCACCAGACACCACGGCGGTTCCCGCCACCAATTGAGTCAGCTCTGCTGCCTGGTGGGTGACCTGGCCAATGGTGGTGCCAGACTCCACCATGGTGGGAAAAATGTCCCCATGGAGTCCGGCAGCGAGGGCTAAGTCTTTGGACCAGGCGCGATCGGCGAGAGAGAAAATTCCAGAGGAGCTTGCATTGGAGGGGTCGGAGGCTAAAACTCCACTGAGGCGGGTGAGAACCCAGTCACTAATCATTCCGATAGAGGCGATTCGTTCATAGATGCCGGGCTCATTTCTGGCCAACCACATGAGCCGTGGTTGCGCGCTTAGAGCGAAGGTCTGACCAGAGGACTTATAGGAGCGGGCTTCCAGATCGGGGAAACGTTCACGCAGTTCAATTACTTCAGCGCTGGCTCTGGCGTCCACGTTCGCACAAGCCCAAAGTTCTTGACCCGCTTGGTCGTAGACGACGAAACCCTCGCGCATACTCGTGGCGCTAACAGCGGTGATGTCAGAACCTTTTAGCCCCGCCCGATCGAGCGCTCGGCGAATACAGCCAGCGATGATCTCGAAGTTGCTTCCGGTGTCAAAATCCATGGACCCGGGGTAACGGGGATCCGAGAGATGGACCCATTCTTGGCCTTCAGCGGCGAGTTGAATCCCCTCTCGGGTGAAGATAACGGCCCGAACGCTCCCAGTTCCAGCATCAATCGCGAGTAACGGCATCGTTTGCTCCCAGTGAGGTTGTTGTTAGTTCTTGATCTTGGTCACGACTTAACCAACACCCGTTTGACCAAATTCACGGTTTAAGCGCAAACGCTCATCCCACTCTGCGGGCACGTCGGCACCAGTGGAGCGCATCCACTCATAAACCGGGATGCCAGACCACAGCGCGACATTGCCCCAGGGGGTCCAGGCGCCGGTGCGGACGACCCATTTTGCCTCGTGGTCTACCGCGCGGTGGAACCATTCATTGGGCTTGAAATCTCTTTCCGCATCAGGGAATAACTCGCTTACAGAATTTACTATGTTGGGGTTTTCGCCTTCTTTGATGAAGGCGAATTTTTCGACCCACATTTCTTGTCGGATTGCACGCAACACCGTGACCATGTCTGGAATATTGGGCGAGAGAGCAAGATCAATGGTGCGCTCATCGTGTTTAAACGGCATCCCCGCGTCGGTGACGATCATCAAATCGTCGTGACCCATGGTCGCAATTGCGAAGGCCAGCTTGGCGTGAATTACTCCGCCACGTTTCATGGTTAACTCCTCAGACGTCTGTTGTTCTAACACTAGCAGGGTACTGAGTTAGCCGATTTATCTATTTTGCGACCCGCGCGGACCACAACGGTTGGAGTGCCTGCAGAGCCTGATCAAAAAATTCCACTTGATCTTCATAAATGGCGCGATCTTCATCAGGCTCAGTTATGGCCGCTCGGGATTCGGCGAGCTTCCAGCGCTTCAAATCACCTCCGGTTCCGGAGAAGGCCAAGGCAGCAACCCCCCGAGACCCGAGTTCTTGTTCCAGATGCCGTTTGACGGGGTGACCCAGGATGTTTGCAAAGATTTGCGCCCATACCGGATTTCTAGCCCCACCGCCGGCGAGGGTCCAGGGTTCACTCGAGAGAGCGATGCCCTGGTGGCCAAGTTGCTGTAATTGCACGCGGTGATATTGCGTGACGCCCTCGGCAAGCGCGCGGGAAACATCGGCTGCTCGGTGGTGGCCTTTTTGTCCCAGCAGGGCTGCACTGGCGCCCCGGTATTGAGGAGCCCCGTAAATAAAGGGGATAAACAGCAGACCGTTAGCGCCCGCGGTTGAAGAAGCCAGGTCCTCAACGAGTTTTCTGGCATCCATTTTTTCTTGACCATAGCCTCTAATAATCTGCGCAAACCATTCCATGTTTGCCATGGAAGTGGGGGCGTCCTCTTGCGCGAAAACGAGTCCCGGTTCGGTGAATACGGCATTGAGAGTGACATCTGGGGGCTCGCCGGCGAGGCGGTGCGCCACGGAGTTGATACCCCAGGTTCCCGCAATGATGGTGACGTCTCCCTCGTTGGCAGAACCAGCACCAATCGGGGCCGCCACCACATCGATGGAACCAGCAACAACTGCGGTGCCTTTTAACAGACCCGTTTCCTCTGCTGCACCAGCGCTGACGACGCCCACTAATTCATCAGGGCGATAAAGCGGTGGCAACTTCTCCCACAATTGGGCATCCAGGCCCAGGGCACTAAACACGTCGGGCTCATATTCCCCGGTCGTTAGGTTCAATAACCCGGCAGAGGACCAATCGGAAACATCAGCGCTGGGAGTACCGGTCAGACGGCTTGTGATCCAGTCCTTGCAGGAGAAGAGCCATCGGGTTTTTTCTAGTGTCCGGGGCTCATTCTCGGCAAGCCATTTCAGCAACACAGGCGTTTGGGCGGCCCAAGGCCTGGAACCAGTTTTAAGCCTGAGGCTCTCCACCGCCACAGGATTAAGCTCCTCCACCAAACCCTCTGCCCGGGTGTCGGTCGAGGCAATACCCCACCGCGCGGGCTTGAGATCTTCGGTGACCAGGTAAGCGCCATTACCCGATCCGGTGACACCGATTCCGTGTGGGGTAAAACCGGCGGCATCAAGAAATGCGGTGAGCTCGCTGAGAGAGGACCGCACCGTCTCCCATAGCGCCACCATGTCAACGTCTTGATGGTTTGCTTCGTCGGCGGTTCGGGGGTTGGGGCGCGCAAATGTGCTTAGGTGCACTCCCGCCACGTCATAGGCTGACACTTTGGCGCTGGTAAGCCCAACATCAACACCGATGTAGCAGCGCTTCATTGCAGACCTTTCCTTCTCGGGTTACCAGGCCCGCTCAAGTTCCTGAGGTGTGTAGCGGCGAATCCATTGGATGTAGTCCGCCAATTCATTACCGGCGCGTTCAGTGGACCAATGGCCCCATCGCACCAGCAGGTTGGCGATGGCTTCCGCGCTATCCAAACCAGCCCGATCGTTGATGAACGTTGCCATCCGTCGCAGCACAATATCCCCCAAGGTTTTAGCCCCTTCGCGGTGGATCGCCCACCACACCTCAGCGGCGATAACTCCGGTCTCTGAATCGAGGGTCTCTTGCAAGGCGGCGCTTTCGTTGGCTTCATGGAGAAGCTCCCTCGCTAACTGGCCATAGACGTGCAGGAGCCTGGAGTGCGAACGTTCGCTCAGCCAAGAAGGCTGCTCCACGGAGACTTCCACACCCGGAGCTGGCGCGCCGGGGAAACGGGCAGTTCTGGTCGCAGACTTACCTGAGGACAACCCCAAACTCTTCAATACATGCCGGGCGACGTTTTCGCCCAATGCGCGGTGGGTCGTCCACTTTCCGCCGACCACCGTGAAGACACCAGAGAGTTGGCCGGAGTGCTCCTCTAAACGGTAGTCCCGGGTTATTTTCGATGGATCATCGATCCCTTCGGCATAAGGTAGTGGTCGAACCCCAGAGTAGCTCCAAAGCACGTCCTGTTCGGTGAGCTGCGCTTGCGGTAGCAGTTGATTTACTGACTCAAGGGTGTAGGCCACCTCGTTCTGATCAGCCACAATTGGCTTGGTTGCTTTATCAACGCGAATGTCAGTCGTGCCCAGCATGAACATACCTTCCCAGGGAAGAATAAACATGGGCCGAGCATCCAGTGGCGACTCGAAGAAGATGCAGGTGTCTGGAGCTCCCGCGAAATCTCGAACCATGAAGTGGCTCCCTCTGCTGGGACCGATGAGGCGGGGGTGCTCCGAACCCATCGCTAAGACGCTGTCAATCCATGGGCCCGCCGCGTTGACTACTACAGATGCAGATGTCTCTCCCTCGCGGCCGCTGTGGAGGTCTTTCCAGGTGACGCCGGTGACCCCCTGGTCTCCGAACTGGATTCTGGTTACTGGGGTGTAGGTGAAGAACTGAGCCCCCTGATCGACACTATCGAGCACCATTTCGGCGCAGAAGCGTTCGGTTAGGGGAACCTGGGAGTCGTGATAAACGGCGCCGCGGGT
>CAYZPP010000007.1:0-15059 GCA_964480315.1 uncultured Alphaproteobacteria bacterium
AAAGGAGACCTTCAAAACGCCATTTGGTTAGAGGAGAGGGTTGTTAATATTCCAAGTAGTGTTAGATAGAAAAGTTATTATAATAGGATACTCAG
Source organism: uncultured Alphaproteobacteria bacterium (assembly GCA_964480315.1). GTDB lineage: Bacteria > Pseudomonadota > Alphaproteobacteria > HIMB59 > HIMB59 > HIMB59. The sequence continues at coordinate 96 of CAYZPP010000007.1, forward strand.
GACATGCTTATGTAGTAGCCGAAGCAACTGAACTTTGTGGTGTAGCGCCAACCCATTATACTGAAAAAAATGAGGTTGATGCCAATCCGTTTTCTTTAGGTTTTTTAGGCTTCGAAGGCGAAATGAATTTTATTGAAAACAATATTGACAACCAATTTTTACTTGGAATAGGTGATAATAAAATAAGGTTTAAAACCGCTTTTAAGATTAATCAAAAAGGAGGCAAATTAATTACCATAATTCATCCAGATGCTAAAATTTCCAAGTATTCCAAAATAGGAGAAGGAACCTTTATTGCAAGAGGAGTACTTGTTAATCCATTTGTTGAAATAGGAAACTATTCTATTCTTAATACGGGTTGTATCGTTGATCATGATTGTAAATTAGATGAAGCTGTACACATTGCACCTGGAGCTGTTTTAGCTGGAAATGTTAAAGTAGGGAAATGCTCATTTATTGGAGCTAATTCCGTTGTAAAACAAGACGTTAAAATTGGAGAAAATGTTATTATAGGAGCTGGTAGTGTAATTATAAACGATGTCCCATCAAACAAAACTTTTGTTGGTAATCCTGGAAAAGAGATATGAAGAAAAAAGTTATAATTATAGCAGAAGCTGGGGTTAATCATAACGGTGATATAAAATTAGCCGAAAAATTAATTGATAAGGCTGCCGAAGCAGGAGTTGACTACGTTAAATTTCAAACTTTTAAAGCCAACAAAATTGTAGTTAAATCTTTATCAAAAGCTGAATATCAAAAGAACAATACTGGAAATAGTGATTCACAATATAAGATGCTAAAAAAGTTGGAGTTATCCGAAAAAGATCATGATCAACTTAAAGGATATGCCAAAACAAAAAAAATTAGTTTCTTCTCAACTGCTTTTGATGTGGAGGGTGTTTCCTATTTAAAATCTTTAGGGTTTGAACATGCTAAAATTCCATCTGGAGAGATTACAAACCTTCCGTACCTAAGAGCGATTGCTCAAAATTTCGATAAAATCATTCTTTCTACAGGAATGGCTGATCTTTCCGAAATAAACGATGCTTTTCAAGCTTTATTAGCAAACGGAACAAAAAAAGAAAATATTACGATACTGCATTGTACTACAGATTACCCTACGGCAATGCAAGACGTTAACTTAAAAGCAATGCTACATATCCAAAATGAATTTGGGGTAGATGTAGGATATTCGGATCACACACTTGGGATTGAAGTTCCAATTGCAGCTGTTGCTCTTGGAGCTACAGTGATTGAAAAACATTTTACATTGGATAGGAATATGGATGGTCCGGATCATGCGGCATCTCTTGAACCCAATGAATTAAAAGAAATGGTAAAAGCGATCAGAAATGTAGAAGTTGCGATTGCTGGTTCAGGTATTAAGGAGCCTGCTCAATCTGAATTAAAAAACAGAGCAGTTGCACGAAAGTGTATCGTTGCTTTCAAGGCTATTAAAAAAGGAGAGTTATTCTCTGAACAAAACCTTACGGTTAAAAGATCCGGCTCAGGAATTTCACCTATGAAATGGGATGAAGTGATTGGAAAATCTGCAACCAAAGATTTTAATACGGATGAATTAATTTCTCTTTAAAAATGAAAAAAATAGCTGTCATAACCGGAACAAGAGCAGAATATGGTTTACTTAAACCACTTATTCAAGCAATTGATACTAATGATTCATTAGACTTACAATTGGTTGTTACTGCGATGCATCTTTCTCCCGAATATGGGATGACAATAAATGAAATAATTAAAGATGGCTTTCCTATTGTTAAAAAAATAGAAAGCCTTTTAAGTTCTGATTCAGCGGTAGGTATTACCAAATCTATCTCTTTAGCAATGGCTTCATTTGCTGAAACTTTTGATGAGCAAAATCCAGATATAATCGTAATATTAGGTGATAGAACAGAAATGTTAGCAGCAGCAATAGCGGCTAATATGGCAAACATTCCAATTGCTCATATTCACGGTGGTGAAACAACCGAAGGTGCTTATGATGAAGGAATAAGACATGCGATTACCAAAATGAGTTATTGGCATTTCACCTCAGCCGAAGAATATCGTCAAAGAGTTATTCAGCTTGGTGAACACCCAGAAAGGTGTTATAATGTTGGTGCAGTAGGTTTGGACTCCATTAAAAATTTGCCCCTATTATCAAAGACGGATTTTGAAACTCAAATTAATTTTAAACTTACACGTAAAACAGCGCTCGTAACTTACCACCCGGTAACGCTTGAAAGCTCAACAGCTGAAAGTCAATTTCAAACAATCCTTGATGCTTTAGATAGTACTGATAATTTAAATATCATTTTCACTCACGCCAATTCTGATAAAGACGGAAAAATCATTAATGAAATGATTGTTAAGTACGTTAAGGATAATGAGCACAAATCTGTTGAGTTTAAATCATTAGGACAATTAAGGTATTTATCTGCCTTAAAATATGTTGATCTTGTGGTTGGAAACTCCTCAAGTGGTATCATTGAAGTGCCTTATTACAACATACCAACCTTAAATATCGGTGATCGACAAAAAGGTAGAGTTGCTCCAATAAGTGTTTTGAATATTCAACCCAACGCTAGCGAAATAAAAATTGCCATTAATAAGGCTTTATCTGCCGAATTTTTAAGTGATATTAGCAAGCAAGACCAACTGTATGGTGACGGAAATTCAACTGATAAAATAATGAGCGTTCTTACAGAAACAAAAGAAGTGGACTTGAAAAAAAGTTTTTACGATTTAAATTTAAATTCATGAATTTAAAAAATTTAACAATTCAGTCGGATGCTACTATAATGGATGCATTGACTCATCTAAATAGCCTTTTATTTAAGGAATCGATAAGCAGATTAATCTTGTTTGTTGTTGACAAAAGTAACAAGGCAATTGGTTCGTTAACTGATGGCGATATTAGAAGAGCATTAGTTGAAAATCAAAATTTACAGCAACCTGTAATCGAAATTTGTAATCAAAATTTTATATTTTTAAGTGAATCTAATGATTTTTTAAACCTCAATGAATTCAGAGAAAAGGACATAAAAATGTTACCTATTCTTAATTCTAATCAGGAATTAATTGAAATTATTGACTTAGAAAAAACGCAAGCTAAACTTCCTTTAGAATGTGTGATTATGGCCGGTGGTAGAGGTAAAAGGCTAAGTCCTTTAACGGATACAGTGCCAAAGCCGATGCTTTTACTTGGAGACAAACCCATTATTGAACACAATATCGACAGGCTTATAAGTTTTGGAATTAAAAAGTTTTACATCTCTGTAAAATATTTAGGTTCTCAAATTGAAAATCATTTTGGAGACGGATCAAACAAGGGTGTTCAAATTGAATACATTTGGGAGGATCAGCCTTTAGGAACTGTTGGAGCCTTATCGTTGGTTGAGAAATTCGATTCGGAAAATATATTACTTATGAATAGTGATCTATTTACGAATGTGGATTTTGAAAGCTTGTATTTAGAATTGTTAAACAACAATGCTGATATCGCAATTTCATCAACTGAATATAAAGTTGATGTTCCTTATGCAATTTTTGAAACTGAAGGTAAAGTAATTAAAGCCTTTAAAGAAAAACCATCCTTTATTTACCAGTCAAATGCCGGAATTTATATTCTGAAAAAGTCATTGGTTAACAAAATCCCCAAGAACAATTTTTATGATATAACCGATTTAATGGAGAAGATTGTTGAGGAAGGTGGAAAGCTTATCTATAATCCTATAAAAGGATTTTGGATTGATATTGGAAGTCCAGCTGACTATAAACGAGCTCAAGAATTTATAAAGCATTAATTATGAATTTGGTAATTATTCCTGCTAGAGGAGGCTCAAAAGGAGTTCCTGGTAAAAACATCAAGCTTTTAAACAACAAGCCATTGATTCAATATTCGATCGATGCTGCTAAAAAAGTTTTTAAAGACGATGAAATCGTAATAAGCACCGACTCTGAGGAAATAAAAAACGAAGTTGAAAAATTAGGGTTTAAAGTTCCATTTCTTAGGCCGTCCAACTTAGCAACCGATAAAGCGAGTAGCCAGGATGTAATCTTGCATGCTTTAGAATATTTTGAGAATAAATTTGGCGCTCCTGATCAAATAATCTTACTCCAACCTACGTCTCCATTTAGAGGTGAAAACCACATTAAAGAGGCGCTAAAGCTCTACTCTTCAAATTTAGATATGGTTGTTTCTGTTAAAGAAACCAAAGCTAATCCTTACTATGTTTTAAGAGAGGAAAACGAAGAGGGTTATCTTGAAAAATCGAAAGAATCAAAAATCACAAGAAGACAGGACCTAAATAAGGTTTGGGAGCTTAACGGAGCAATTTACATTATAAATCCAGCTTCATTAAAAAGTAAATTAATAGGCGAATTTAAAAAGGTGAAAAAATATGAAATGGATGAATTGTCATCTCATGATATCGACACTCCTTTAGATTGGATGATCTCCGAAGTAATCATTAACAATACCACCCTAATTAATAAATGAAATTATTAGTTTTTAGTTCATATTTAACAATTCCTGATTTGCCTGGTTTTAACAAAAACCAAAGTGGATTTGGCTATATGGTTGCCGCAATTACCTTAGGTTTAGGAAAGTTTAAGAACCTAGATATTGATGTGCTTACTCAATCTAATTTCACCAGCGGTGCTAATTATGGGGCGATTAACTTCCTAAAAAGAACCCCCGCAAAATTACTTTCATTTTTTTCTATTCGAACGTTAATTCATGCTTTTAAAGAGAAAAGCAGGTATAATAATTCCGATTTTAAACGCCAACTTCTATACACATGCACTAGTAACTATTTTAAATCAATAGTTAAAAATTATGACGTTGTTCATATACATGGCATTAGCTCTTACACCTTCGAAATAATAGATTACTGCATAAAAAATAACATCAAAGCAGTTGTTACTATTCATGGTGTTAACTATTTAAATGAATCTATTTCGATCTCTGATTTTCAAAGGAAAAAGGAACAATTATTCATTCAAAATATAATTAACTCTAATACTACAACCTTAACGGTAATAAGTAAAGGGATCAAAAATAGAATCAAAGAATCATTGCCAGTAAACAGTCATAGTATTGAAGTGATTCAAAATTTTCATGATTTTACAGAAGAATATGTATTTGATAAACAAGACATTAGAAAGCAATACAACATCCCCGATTCGGCAAAAATAATTTTATCAATAGGAAACTATAGTATCAATAAAAATCAAAAACAATTAACAGATATTTTTGAAGAATTGAACTCTGATGACACTTACCTCCTATTGCTTGGGACAGGAACCGAAGAATTAAATAATCATATCGATTCTTATCAATCAAAAAACAGAATTATTTTATGTGGTCACATTGATAAAAACCTATTGCCTAATTACTACCTTCATTCAAATATATTGGCTGTAACGAGTATTTCTGAAGGTTTTGGACTGCCCATGACGGAGGCCTTAAGTTTTGGTTTACCTGTAATTACTTTTGAAGATATTGACTCTGTAAGTGATATTTTTGAAAACAATAATTTATTTCTTGTTCCTAATCGCATCTCTTCAAATTACGCGAAATGCCTTAAAAACGCCTTAAACCAAAACCCAAATAAAGAATTACTGAAGAACAGTGTCAGAAAATTCTCTCCAGACATTATACTTAATCAATACAAATCTATACTTTGCAACTCTATTACTAAATAACATGCTCAACTTAGTAAAAAAATTATTGCCAAACATTGCTCCAATACTTCATATTATTATTGGTAGGCTATACGATATTAAAAAATTCTCTAAACACTGTAGTAGTGTAAAGCCAAATATTAACAAGGTTAAACTTCAAGCCTACATCACAAGGCAATACCATGGTATTGAAAAGGGATTAACCTTACCCGATACTAGATTAGGTTTTGGAAGACCATTAATTATGGCCATCTCTAAAAATCTTAATCTTTATATAAGTGCATATGGGATTGATGATTTAGTTTCCCATGCTGTTTCAGCTTTAAAGAATTATAAAGATTTTAACGAATCTGTATTAAAAGACAATGATGTAGTCCTTGAAAAAATCAATGATTTACTTTCGAAAGTTAGTAAGCATGATTCTCCTATTTTTAGAGCGATGAATAAGGAAAAAGTAGCAGAGACTACAAACTTTGACTTTTCTGCTTTTATGAAAACACGTAGAAGTATTCGTGATTTCGCACAAGGGGAGGTAGATAATGAATTATTAAAACTTTGTATTTTAGATGCAATGGAAACGCCATCAGCTTGTAACCGACAAGGATGGAGAGTTCGAATTTATGAAGGAGAGGAACGTGATAATATTTTAAAATACCAAAATGGTAACCGAGGCTTTAACTCATCTATCAACAAAGTTTTATTCGTAACAGGTTGCAGTGAAGCTTACAGCTACACAGAACGGAACGGAATGCTGGTAGATGGCTCCTTGTTTTCGATGTCCTTAATACTCGCCTTACACAGCAGAGGTATTGGTTCATGCCCTTTGAATACTTCATACACTTATAAGGATGAAATAAAACTTAGAAAAGGCATTAATTTACCGTTAAGTGAAGAACCAATTATGATGATTGCTGTTGGAAACTTAAAAGACAATTACAAGGTTGCTGCTTCCCCTAAAAAATCGATTAAAGACGTGCTAATTGAAAATTAGAGAGTCCTATATTTTTGATGATTTGAATAAGAAAATGGTTAACCTCTTAATACCTCTTTGTATTATGTTAGCCCCTTATGCAATACTAAAACAATACTATAGTGTTGGATTATTTTTAGTGCTGGCATATTCAATATTTTCGATTTCTTTCTTAAAAAACGATATTCAAATTCCTAAGAATCTTTTATATTTTCTAATTGCATTTGTTGGTATATATATCATAAATGTATTTAGAACCGGGAAGTCGTTAAGCATGTTAAACTTTATGGTTGGCTCAGTTTTAACCATTTTTTACGTGAGTTCCTTGGTGAAATATTTCGAGTTTAATCGATTTTACAAAAACTACAAATTCCTCGCTCTTGCGTCTTCCTGTTTAGTTATTTTTCAAGCTCTTCGATTATTTATTTTTCACATCCCTGCGGTACCAATAAATTTACTGCCAGTAGCTGAAGCTGATTATAGTTATTGGGATTTCTTTAAGGGAAAAAGGGCAAGTGGTTTCTTTTCTGAACCTCAGGCATTTTGTTCTTTTGTAATTCCATTCTTTATATTCTCTTTATATCGAAGCGAATTTCTATTCTCCACAATTACCTTTGTCGCAATATTAATGTCGTCATCAACATTAGGCTTAGCAATATCAGTAATGGTAATGGGGTATTATTTGTTGTTTGAAAATAAATTTGGTACCTCAAAAGTATTTATAATAGGTGGAGTCGCTTTAGTGTTTATAGTATTTGCCTCTTTTGGGTTATTAGAATACACCATTAACAAAATTCAAAAAACTCCTCTTGAAAATAATATTCGCCTTGTCCGTGGTTTTTACATTTACAGTAAGTTCATTTCGGTAGATCTTTTATTTGGAGTTAGTCAAGATTTACAACAATACGTCATATCTAACATAAAGGAACCTTGGGTTGCCCTTTATACTTCGGCTGGAAATCAAAGACTACTTGGATACACTACTTCTTTTTCTGGTTTATTAATCCAGTTTGGCTTACCAAGTTTTATTGCTTATTTGCTGTTTTTGAGGAAGTGTTTCGTAAATTCGTCCCGAGATTCCAAAGTACTAATACTTGTTACTTTTGTATTGTGTTTTGTTCAAACCATAATTTTTAACGCTTGGTTTGTGTTTTACATCTCGATGGTACTTGGAATATTGAAAGAAAAAAACAAAATCAAGTTTTTAACGATTAGACTTTAACAATGAGGAAATTTGGGATATTAACAACAAACAGAGCCATAAATTATGGAGCAGTTCTTCAATGTTACGCACTTAGCAAAAAGATAGACAGTTTTGAAAATGTTGAATGCGAAGTAGTTGATTACGCTCCACCCAAAAAAACATACGGAAGAACTATTTCCTATAAATTCAAATCAATTAAGGATATAGCTTATTCTACAATTCTTTTTCTGAACAAAAAATATAGATCTGGACACATTCAGAAAATTAAAGGATTTGATAATTTTATAACAAATATTCTAAAACAAAGTAAGAAAACCTACATTGACATTAATGATTTTGGAGAGGAATTAAAGGATTATGAAGCATTAGTTTGTGGTAGTGATCAAATATGGAATCTGAATATTATTGATGACCCAGTTTTCTTCCTTCAATTTGATAAAGTTCCAAATAATCCTAAGAAAGTTGCTTACGCTCCAAGTATTACGGAACCAATGAGTGACGAACAAGTTGAAAAAATTAAAGACAGAACCAAAGATTTTTCTGCATTATCAATGCGAGAAAGAGAAAGTGCTGAGCTTTTTACAAAACATATAGGAAAAGAGGTTAAAAACGTTTTAGATCCCGTTTTTCTTTTAAATGAAGAAGAATGGTTAAAGATTGCAGTGAAACCTAAAAATGTTGAAAAGCCTTTTATATTATCTTACGGTTTAGTTAGTGATCCTTTGTTTAAGGACTGTGTTTCGTCTTTAAAATCGAAATATAAAGGTGTTAAACATGTTGACTTACAAGTAAGACCGTTTAATAAGTATAACGCCGACATTTGTACAAATGAATTTTCTCCTACGAATTTTGTTTGGTTATTTAAAAATGCTGAGTATACGTGCACCAGTTCTTTTCACGGAACTTGTTTCTCAATAATTTTCAATAAAAACTTCATGTCCGTTCCTGCTAAAGATCGAAGCTTAAGAATAGAAAACATTCTTGAAATCGTTAATTTAGAAGAGAGACACATACTTGACAATGAAGGACTTGACAAAGCCTTAACTACAGAACCTGACTTTAATCAATCGAATATTCTTCTTAAGAAAAATAAGGAAGATTCTTTAAATTATCTGAAAAAAGCGTTAGCAATTGAAACTGAGTAAATTCTTAAAAGAATCTAGTATTTACATCGTTTTATCGTTTGTTCAAAAAGGATTATCATTTCTTTTAGTACCCTTCTACACCTTTTTTCTATCTCCTCATGAGTTTGGATTAGTAAATCAAGTAATTGCTTTACACTCCATTTATATACTTATCCTTAGCTTCTCATTAAACGAGGCGCTCGCTAAGGGAATTATTAACGATAAGAGTGAAAACAAAAAGAAGGTTAGGATAAACATTATACTTCTTAACCTCGTTTTCGTTATTATAGGAACCTCCCTATTACTCATTTGTAAAAAATGGGTTTATAATGACTTGCTAAAAGATATTGATGAAAGAATTGTTTACTGTAGTATAGTTATCGTTGCCAGTACGCCGATATTTTTTATCTACCAAAAATACCTAAGAATGATAGGTGAGCCAATGAGGTTTGCTAAAACCATGATTGGGTTTATCATTTTTCAAGTCTTTTTCAGTGTACTTTACATTTACTATTTTGATTTAGGACCTTTTGGCTATATGCTTGCCATTGCCTCTGTATCTACTCTTTTTGGAATTCATAGCTACTTAAAATTAGCGGTGTTTGATGGTTCATTTATAAGCACATCCGAAATTAAACAACACTTTTTTTATTCACTCAAATTAGTTCCCCATAGTATTTCCGGATGGGGAATGAATGGCTTTACGAATGTTGCACTAGGGAAACTGGGGAAAATATCTTCGGTAGGGATTTTAAATGCTGTAAACATTGTTGGCGTTCTTATAAATGTTGTTTCTAAATCCATATTAGATGCGCTACAGCCATGGATATACCAGCAATTAAAAGAAAAGGAAAACAACCATTCCACAGTTAAACAAATCGTAATATTATTGTGTGTTTTAATGGTTACAATTGGAGTGCTAATCATAATATTTGATGAGCTTCTTTTAGGCTTCGCGTTAGATAAAAGTTATTATCACGGGATAAAATACGCTCCACTTCTTGTTTTAAATAGTGTGCTTCTTGCCATTGGATCAATGACGGTGTATGTAATTTATTATTACGATAACAAAGTAAAATATGTATCAATATCTACTGTTACAGGAGCTGTAATCAATATCGTATTAGGATACTTTTTAATTAAGAATTATGAGATAATTGGAGCCATTTCATCTCTCGTAATTACTAATTTTATAATTACTTTGATTAAGTCTTATATTTCAAGCAGAATTATAAAATCATCTTATAATTTATTCGACTTATACATCGTCATATTTAGTGTCTCAATTATTAATTACTTATTTCCTGAACTACAAATTTATATAAACATCCTTGCGCTTATCTATTTAGGACTCAAGATGTTTTTACTTATAAAAAAGTTGAAATATGAACAGCAATAATTTCCTTATTGTTGATGGGGAAAAAATTTATGAGGAAGAAATTCCTGCCTTTTTTCCTTTATCTGTAATTAAATACAAAGACAACTATGCTGCTATAATAGAATTTATAGTTCAAGAGATATACCGTATCGATAAAGAAGACCCTAAATATGCTGTAGCTGTTAATTTACTAGCAAGTAAGTCTTTAAAAATAAAACACCTTACAATAGTTATTGAAATCACAAAAATATGTAATGTTGAAGCAATTTGTTTTGATTTTATATCGGCTAAATTCAAACCGTTTTTTGATGACAAGATTAAACTTATTCACGAAAATTCAAACGAAGAATTTATAGACAAAAGTGAAGTAAAAGCAGTTCTTCCTAAATACCTCGTAAATCTATTCTTTTCAATTGTTGGACTAATAATTCGAAAAAAAGGCAATCCAACTAAATCAGTAATAAGAGCTTGGGTAGATGTTGATGAAAAATTACATAAAAACGAATTTTCCAACAGCACCATCTTTATTTACCCGTTTGGAATAAATTTAAAACGTTCCTACACTTTTATTAAAAAGGTGTTTTCAACCCATTCAAACGTTAGACTAATTGGCGTAAACTATCAGTTGTTAGATGCCTTAAAAGTTGCTTTTAGCGCTGATAAATTAAATGCATTAATTGATTTTGAATTAAATGGGATGAAAGTTCATTCCAAGTATTTCAAAAAATACTCAACGATTTATACATCTGATGAATTTCAAGTAGCCACACCTATACTCTATCAGCAAAAAGAAGATGCTACGGTTATCAATAGAGCTCATGGTATGGGTTGTTACAATTTAATAATCAACTATACCGAGTTTTACGTATTCAATGATGTTCAAAAAGAATACTACAAAAGAAACAATTCGAACTTAGTTTATAAAATTTACAATTCGGAACCTGGAGAGTTAATTCAATCCCAATCAGACAAAAAGGTAAATCGTATTGTATATATCGATCAAGGAGACCTTAATAAATACAACTACTTTTACGAGACAAAACTTCAAAACAAAGTTTTAAAAGAACTTAATGATATAAATGAAGGGGATAATGAATATGAAGTATTTGTTAAATACCACCCGAACAGAAGTGAAACTGAAATTAAAGAATTTAATAACGTTAATAAATTAGCTTCTATTAAAGTATTGGATGCTAATGAGCAGTATTTATTCATAAACCTTTACTCCACTTCTTATTTTGATTTCAAAAAACTCGGAAGTTTTATTTTTGTGTCAGATGATCACTTTAGTGCAAAATACTTCTTTGGGGATTCGATTACAAGGGTTCATATTGATCAACTTAAATCAAAAATATTAAATAATGACGCTTAAATATTTACTTTCAAAATTAATAAAGAAGTCAAGATTAGCATCTATAATTAACAGTTCAGTGCACGCTACTTCTAAAATTGAACCCGGGTCGAATTTTGTTGAAAGTAGCATGGATAAGCATTCTTTTTGCGGATACGATAATGAAATTACGCACACAGAAATTGGTGCTTTTTGTTCGATTGGTAACAATGTTAAAATTGGTGGAGGAGAACATCCATACCATTGGGTTTCAACCTCACCAGTTTTTTATAGCGGTAGAGATAGTGTAAAGAAAAAGTTTTCTGAATTTGATCGTAATGAAAACCTAAAAACAATAATTGGTAACGATGTCTGGATAGGACAAAACTCACTTGTTAAACAAGGAGTTACTATTGGTCATGGAGCCATAATTGGAATGGGAAGTATCGTAACGCGTGATGTTGAACCTTACATGATTGTTGCTGGTAATCCTGCTAAAAAAATAAAATCAAGGTTTTCAGAAAAAATAATTGAAGACCTCTTAGTATCCAAATGGTGGAATTTAAACGAAAGTAAACTTACTACTCTATCTACTGAGATAAAAGACCCAGAACTTTTTCTTAAAAAGTTAAACGAGTAACTTTTTAAACAATAATTGTTACTCTGATTAACAAAACTTAAATTTGAGTTATAAATAATTAGAATGTCAGAAAGAGAATTTCAAGTATGTACCAATTGTGTCATGGACACAACTGATAGTAATATCGTTTTTGACGATAAAGGCGTATGTGATCATTGTAATACTTTCTATAGAGATATTCAACCCAATTGGAATACTGACGAAAAAGGAGCTGCAGAAATTAAGGCTGCGGTTGAAAAAATAAAAAAAGAAGGAAAAGGGAAAGATTTTGATTGCATCATGGGAATGAGCGGTGGAATCGATAGCTCTTACCTACTTTATCTTGCTGTTAAGAAATTAGGATTAAGACCCTTAGTTTTTCATGTTGATGCTGGTTGGAATTCCCAAGAAGCAGTAAATAACATTGAAAGAATGGTTGATCAACTTGGTTTAGATCTTTACACTGAGGTTATCGACTGGGAAGAAATGAAAGATCTTCAATTAGCTTATTTTAAAGCTGGTGTTTCTAATACGGATACTCCACAAGATCATTCTTTCTTTGCTACAATGTATAAGTTTGCAAATGACAATAACGTAAAATACATTCTTACCGGAGGAAACTACTCTACTGAGTGTGTTCGTAATCCATTGGAATGGATGTACTATCAATCTGATTCAATTCAGTTAAAAGATATCTACAAGAAATTTGGAACTGGGAAACTTAAGAACTTCCCGATTACAAATATCTTATGGCATAAAGTTTTTCTTCCTTATGTTAAAGGGATTAAGCTTATTCGCCCGCTTGATTTCATGGTGTATGATAAAGAAAAAGCAACTCAATTTTTGGTTGATGAATTCGGTTATCAAAGATATCCTCAAAAGCACTTTGAGTCAAGATTCACAAAATTCTATGAAGCTTATTGGCTAACAGAGAAATTTGGTTTTGATACTCGAAAGGTACAATATGCTAGTTTGATTTTAACTGGGCAAATGACTAGAGATGAAGCTTTAGAAAAGCTTAAAGCTCCTGCATACAATCCAGAAACGATAAAAGACGAATTTGAATACATCGCAACAAAATTGGGTATTTCGGTAGAAGAACTACAAGGTTATATGGATGCTCCAAATCGTAAAAATAATGAGTTTAAATCTCAAGAAAGTGTCTATTCATTAGGTGCTAAGGTGATGAGAATGATTGGACTTGAAAAAGGAGGAAAACGATGATTACTATTGTTGATTATGGATCGGGTAATATAGACGCGTTTGTAAATATTTACAAACGACTAAATATTCCTTGCGAAGTAGCTAAATCTCCTGAAGAGATTTTAAAAGCTGAAAAGCTAGTACTACCAGGCGTTGGTGCTTTTGATGAAACCATGAGGATTTTAAAAAACTCTGGAATGATTGAAGCGCTCAACAAACAAGTTTTAGAAAACAAAGTTCCGGTAATTGGAATTTGCGTTGGTATGCAAATATTAGCTAATCGAAGCGACGAAGGGGAATTAGAAGGCCTAGGTTGGATAAATGCTGAAGTAAAGAAATTTGATGTTGCTACGCTTACGCAAAAGCCACACCTTCCGCATATGGGTTGGAATACGTTTCAACAAGAGAAAGAAAGCCCAATTCTTGCAGAATTAGCTCCTGAAAAAGGGTTTTATTTTTTACATACCTATTACTTTTCATGTGAAAATCAATCTGATATTCTAACGTCAACTGTATATGGAGAAAAGTATACCTCTGCAGTGAATAATGAGAATATATATGGTGTTCAGTTTCACCCAGAAAAGAGTCACGGTAATGGTGTTCAACTTTTGAAAAATTTTGCTAACCTATAATTATGTTAAGATCGAGAATTATCCCCTGTCTATTGGTTCATAATAAAGGCTTAGTTAAAACGGTTAACTTCAAAGACGCTAAATATGTTGGCGATCCTTTAAATGCAGTTAAAATTTTTAATGAAAAGGAAGTAGATGAACTAATTGTTTTAGACATCGACGCAACCGTTGAAAAAAGGGGTCCTAATTTTCAAATGATAAAAAACTTGGCTACCGAATGCAGAATGCCTTTGTGTTATGGTGGTGGAGTAACAAGTCCTAAACAAGCTAAGCAAATCATTAAACTTGGTGCTGAAAAAGTTGCCTTAAGCGCAGCTGCTGTTGAAAACCCAGATCTTATAAAAGCAATTGGTGACGAAGTTGGAGTTCAAAGTGTTGTGGTCGTTATCGATGTTAAGAAAAAGGGATTGTTTAATAAATATGAAGTTTTCACACATAACGGGAAAAAGGCTACAGGTTTGAACCCTGTTGAATTTGCCAAAAAAATGGAGACGATTGGAGTTGGTGAAATCGTTATCAATTCTATCGACCAAGAAGGAACGATGAAAGGTTATGATTTTAAACTTTTCGAGAGCATACGAAATGTAATTACTACTCCTTTAACCATTATGGGAGGTGCTGGTTCTGCAGATCACATAAAGGATACTATTAATAAATTTGGAATTATAGGAGCTGCTGCTGGAAGTTTATTTGTATTCAAAGGAAAGTACCGAGCTGTGCTAATTCAATACCTAGATAAAACTCAATTATTCAAACAAAAATACAGGGCGGTAATCACTCCGCCCTGTTATCTTTTTCTTTCTAGTCTTCTGTCAGGAA